>NZ_JBWGIO010000028.1:0-46255 GCF_057784215.1 Mesorhizobium sp. CNPSo 4661
CTGCAACATTATCCGCGCGGCGAGCAAGTGGCGGATGAGGCGCGAGAGAAAGCCATGACCTGGCTCGAGAGCCGACAAGGCCAAGAGCTGTCGGCTGAAGATCTGTTTCGCACCGTGACCGCCGGACATATCGACGGTCCCGGTGCGGTAGCCGTACCCTCCAGTGATGAGAGTCTCCATGTGCCGACGCTCAAGAGCGAGACCTTGACGGGGACGAGCGGCGTGCTGATCGGGCGCTCGCCCTATGACAAGCCGAATCTGCGCCCGTTTGCGGCCGAACGAGTCAAGTCGGCCGTCGAAGGGGATCCGACCGCTGTGTTTCTCGACAACTGCACGGCCATCCAATACAGCTTCAACGTCGCCCAGAAGCAGGGGAACGAACTGGCGGCCGACGATCCGACCTTTTTTGCCAAAGGCATTCTGATCGTTGTGCCGGATAAGATGTGGCCGGCCACCTACGCCGACCGGGGTCTGGTCCTGTCTGCCGAGGACGTCAAGTCCCATTCGAGCTGGACCTCGGGCAAGGACCGCGTCAAGGAGGACACGCCGCTCGACTGCGTCGGCATCCTGCAGGCGACCGAGGTGTTTGCCCCGGGCTCGCTCATTGCCGTGCCGACCGGTGAACAGAAAAAACTTGACGGCGACTTCGATGGCGACACCGTGGTCATCGTCGGCGATCGGCCGCAGCTTTATGAGCATGTGCGCGACTTTGACCGCAAGGAACAAGCTCTCGGACTTCCGTCGCTGAAGCCGCCAAAGTCGCATACCCCAGCGCTTGAGGGCGACAATTATCAGTTCGGGCGCGTCCGTCAGATCCTCGCCGCCACGCAGGACGTCCTGGAGATCTATAGCTGCTTGCAGCGAAACTTCCTGGCTCAATCGCATGAAGCCCGACGCTGGTTTGCCGAGCGTGCCGTCTTCGGCACCTACGAAGGCGTTCACCACGAACTCCGGCGAGAGATCGGTCAGCTGCTGAACCAGGAAGAGGTGAGGGATCAGGATATCCGGAACATGTTTGCGAGAGCGAGGCGCGATATCGAGGTGGCCAAACATCCGGCCGCACGCGAGATGGCCGAGTTGCTTGTCGCCGAGCTCGAGGCGTGGGCCGCGAGGCTGGATAAGCAAGTCCCGCCCGCAACAGCCGCCAGCGTGAGCAAGTCACAGCTTGAAATGAACCAACCGCTCTGCGAGCTGTTCCCGGACCTGGCCGAAGCCTATCCGGCGGCACCTCAGCCACGAGACCGCATCCAGATTTTGCTCGACCACTATCCTCCGCGTATCGATCCTCGTCCGGATGGTTACAATCCGGACGACCTCGTACAAAGCGCGACCAACTTGCTGAGCCTCGGCATCAAGGTCGGCACCGATGCCTATAAATCCGATACTGGCGCCAACCTCTATTTCAAGAAGAGCAATTACCTTCAGCGGCTTCTCCAACAGACGCCGGGCCTGAAACCAGTACCCTACGTCAAGGCCGTGGCGGCCACCCTCGCCCACGGACGATTTGACGTCGATGCGACATTGCAGGACCTGAAAGACAATCCCACGCTGGCGGCTTCAATCATGGAAGCCTCGATCAAATCCGCCGCGCAGCAGGGTGTTTTGCCCAAACCGTCCGCCCCTTGGTCCGCGGCCGGGAACGCCGACATGATCGCCCTCAGCCGGGAGGAGGCCTTAAGGCGCGCCCAAATCGAGGCCGTTCGCGCCAAAGCCGAAGAGCCCACAATCACCGAGGCTGCAAGGAGCGTTGCCACAAGCCTCGCCGAAGCCGGCATCCAGGTAAAAATGCCCCATATAGAGCACCGCTTGAGGCCGGAATCCTCTATGGCAGATCAGCTCACCGGCATGAGCATCGCTCACGGCAGCGCCCCACAGCTCATCAGCAGTGCCGTACGCCATGTCTTCGAAGTCCCCGACAAGGATTTTACACGCGCCTTCAAGAAAGCCATGCTGGCCTTCGAGGAGCGGGGCTGCCTCGAACGCCAGACAACCAATTGGTTCAGAATGCGCAATCCCACCTTCATCGGCATCAAGACAGTGCTCACTACGCCGGATGCTTATGCCTTTGAGGTCGAGTTCCACACACCAGGCAGCTATCAAGCCAAGCTCGCCAATCATGACACTTATAAAATGCTCGATAAGCTGCGACGACAGTCAAGTGGCGATGATCTGGCGCAAGCAAAAGCCGAGCAACTGGCGCAGCGCGCGAGAGATGTCTGTGCCGCCATTGCGGTCCCCGAAGGCACCCTGGATATACCCCACTGGCAAATCGAAGGCGATCGCAGCGCAGTCGCGGCTGCGCCATCCCGATTACGGGTTGTCGAACCATCAAGAATGCCCCAGCGCGCCAAGTCACCGGAGGCAAGAGAGATTGTCGAGGCCCTCGGCACCCGGCCAGTCGTGCTCGTCGGCATGCCGAGTTCGGGGAAATCCACAATTGGCCCGGCCCTCGCCAAGCGGCTGGGGCTGCCCTTCATCGATACCGACCAAAAGATCCAGAAGGACGCAGGTAGATCGATAAAGAACATATTCGAGACCGATGGCGAGCACTATTTCAGAGTAATCGAGGCGCAGACGATCTCGCGTCTGCTCGAGCAAGGGCCCGCGGTGATCGCGACCGGTGGCGGCTCGCCGGTGAATGACCAGACCCGGCGTCTCATTGGCGAGAAAGCGATCTCGATTTGGCTCGATACCGACCCGGACGTGCTGCGACGCCGCCTCAGGAATGATACCACGCGCCCACTGCTGCAAAACAGCGACCGGGATCAGACGATCGCCCGGTTGATCAGTGAGCGTACGCCGTTTTATGCACAAGCCAATCTCAGGGTCGTCCCGCCTCACAAACAAGACAAAAAGAACGCGCATTCCTGCATGACGGCGCTGCACGACTATCTTTGCAGCAGCCCCTCGAATGTCGTGAATGTCCCACAATCAACCGGTGAGCCAACTCCGCGACATTGAGGCGATCCTCAGCGACCGCTTGGCGTTCGGCGCTGATTGGTCCAAAAGCGAACGGAGATTTCCGGTTCATCGTCGTTTTTCAAAGGAGCGATCCAAGCACCGCTGCCTGCGTGGGAGATCGCCTGGCAGGCGCGGAGCCGCCTGACAGATCAAAGCCGGCTCTCGCGGGGCAGGCGAACCACCGCGGTCTGCACGGCGTCGAAGGTGAACCGTCAGTTTCCTGTGAGCTGTCGCCGGAGAGAGGCGGCCGACGTGATCAGCGCCGCTTCGCAGAGGTTCTCATGAGACCTGGGGATCCCTGCAGGGAATGACCCACACCACCATCGCCCCCCAGTGGGACAAGAGTAAACAGAGGCGCAATCGCGAACAGGGTGGGCAACTGGCGCACAGAATTCGTAATTCGCTGGATCAATCAGTTACCGCCTTGAAAAATCTCGATGTTTTTCAAAGGCGGATTTCAGGGGTATACGTGGGGGTAATGTGCCGCGTTAGCTCAATCGGTAGAGCAGCGCTTTTGTAAAGCGAAGGTTGCGGGTTCGATTCCTGCAAGCGGCACCACTCCAATCCGGCAATTCCCGTCCTGCCTGTGCTTCGATAAAGTGCGATCATTGCAAAAGTGAGTCGCGCCGATGGTCGCACAAAAAATCCAAACCGTGCTCGATAAAGAAAAGCCGTGGTTTGATTTGGCTCGAATGGCGCTTACAGCACTGGGGTTCGCACTTGCTTGCGCTGTAGGCGTTCGATACGTCATTCAGCGTCACGGCGCGGACCACCTAGAGCTTGCGATGTATCTGTGTTTTCTCGTGGGGCCATTTCTCTTTTCAATTTTTCTAATTCTGAAAATGGTATATGTGTTGGATCGAATCGTAGACGTTTCGATCCAACACATCAAACCGAATGATCGCCCGCTATATTCCCGCATTCTCTGGTTTATAATAATGTCATTCGTTACGTTTTCCGGGACCGGTCTGATGTATTTGATCGTTGGGGCGATTCTTCGCCCCTGAATTTTCCTTCCGGCGGGCATCTACGATCAACAAATGCCAAAAGATGTTGATGAGGTCGTCAATTATATATTGCGACGAATCACTGCATTGGCAGGCTCGATGAACTACTCTGTCGGTTCGATTGATTACGGAAATTCACGAAAAAGCAGCTCGGTTCCTCGGTTCTATTTCACCCATCCGCGAATGCGGCGCACAATCTCGGACGTCGAGATCCCGTAGCGATCATGAAGTGTCGGCAACGCGCCGGCATCGAGGAATTCGTCGGGCAGCGCGATCTGGCGAAACGTGGGGGTCACACCATCTCGCAACAGGAGGGCGGCAACGCCTTCACCCAGCCCTCCTATGATCGTGTGGTTCTCGGCCACGACCAGCAGCCGTCCGGGTCGGCGCGCGGCGGCAAGGATGGCCTCCGTGTCGAGCGGCTTGATAGTCGGCACATGCAGCACCGCGCATCCGATGCGGTCAGCTTCGAGAGCCTTTGCCGCCTCCAGCACACGCATGGTCATCAGGCCGCTGGAAATGAACAGCACGTCCGCACCGTCGCGCAGCAATCGCGCCTTGCCGATCTCGAATGTGTAGTCGTACTCGTCGAGCACGACAGGGACCTTGCCGCGCAGCAGCCGCATGTAGACCGGGCCCTTGTAGTCCGCGATCGCCTCGGTCGCCTGTTCGATGTCGAGCGCGTCGCAAGGATCGATGATCGTCAGGTTCGGCATACCACGGAAGATCGCGATGTCCTCCGTCGCCTGGTGGCTGGGACCGTAGCCGGTGGTCAGTCCCGGCAGAGCGCAGACGATCTTGACGTCGAGCTTCTCCTCGGCAATCGCCATGCAGATGAAATCATAAGCCCGCCTAGAAGCGAAGACGGCGTAGGTCGTGGCGAAGGGTGTGAAACCCTCCCGCGCCAGGCCAGCGGCAGCGCTCATCAGCACCTGCTCCGCCATGCCCATCTGGTAGAAGCGGTCCGGATGCTCCTGCGCGAAGACATGTAGGTCGGTGTATTTCGCAAGATCAGCCGTCAAACCCACGATCCCGGGCCGCTGACGGGCTAGCTTTGCAAGCGTGTGTCCGAACGGCGCACTACGCGTGGGAACGCCATCGGGTGCGATCGAGGCGATCATCGCCGAGGTGGTCTTGCGCTCACCCGCGTTGACGGCGTGGCGCGGCGCGAATTTTGACAGCCTCACTGCGCACGTCCCTTTTCCAGAGCCTCGAGCGCCAGCGCCCATTCGTGCGGCTCGACGCGAATGAAATGCGTGATGTCGCGGGCCTCCAGGAACGGCACGCCCTTGGCCATGCGGGTGTCGCAGACGATGACACGCGGGCGCGGCTCCTTGAGGGTCTTGGCGATATCGAACGCCGCACGGACCGCCCCGATGTCATTGCCGTCGACGCGCTGCGCGTGCCAGCCGAACGCTTCAAACTTGTCTGTCACCGGCTCGGACGACAGCATCGCCGTCGACGGCCCGTCAGCCTGCTGGTTGTTGAAGTCGACGATGGCAATGAGGTTGTCGAGCTTGTGGTGGGCGGCCGACATTGCCGCCTCCCAGGTCGAGCCCTCGCCGAGCTCGCCGTCGGACAAGAGATTATAGACGAAACAATCGCTCTGCTTGCGTTTCAGTCCCAGGCACATGCCGACGGCGATGCCGAGCCCGTGACCGAGTGATCCGCCGGTGATCTCCATGCCGGGCGTGTACGCCGCCATGCCCGACATTGGCATGCGGCTGTCGTCGGTACCGTAGGTCCCGAGCTCTTCCTCCGGCAGCACGCCTGCTTCGATCAATGCCGCGTAAAGCGCGATCGCATAATGTCCGATCGACAGCAGAAAGCGGTCGCGCTCCTCCCATTGTGTGTCATCCGGCCGGTAGCGAAGCGCATGGAAATAGGCGACCGCAAGCACATCGGCGACGCCGAGCGCCTGCCCGACATAGCCCTGGCCCTGGACTTCGCCCATGCGCACGGCATGTCGACGGATGCGATAGGCGCGTTCGGCAAGGCTGACATTGCTGCCCGCGCGTGGCATCTCGAATTCCGTTATTCCGTCAGCCATGGATCAGCATCCCGCCATTGACGTCGATCACGGCGCCGGTGATGTAGCTGGCCAGATCGGAGGCAAGGAAGAGGTAGGCGCCCGCCACGTCACGCGCCTCGCCCAGGCGACTGAGCGGGATACCCTTGATGATGTCAGCGCGCATGGCATCGGTCAGTTTGCCGCCGGTGATGTCGGTCTGGATCAGGCCAGGCGTGACGCAGTTGATGCGGATGCCGTCAGGCCCGAATTCGCGTGCCATGGCCTTGGCAAGCCCGAGCACGCCCGCCTTGGCGGCTGAATAATGCGGGCCACCGAAAATGCCGCCGCCGCGTTGCGCGGAAACCGACGACATGCAGATGATCGAGCCGCCGCCATTTTCACGCATATGCGGGATGAAGGCCTGGCTGAGATAGAGCACGCCGCGCAGATTGACATCGAGGATGCGGTCCCAGTCGGCCGGACCGATGTCGAGTGTCTTTACGGGTTGCGTGATCCCGGCAATGTTGCACAACACCTCAACCCTTCCGAACGCTTCGGTCACTTCTTCAGCAGCCCTCTTGCAGGCATCGAGGTCGGCGACATTGCAGGCGAGGCCGATATGCTCGGGTCCAAGCGACGCGGCGGCGTCACGGGCTTGTTCCTTATCAAGGTCAAGAATAGCAATGCGCGCGCCTTGCTCTGCCATCAGCGTTGCCGTGGAGCGGCCAATTCCCCGGGGGCTCGCGGCACCCGAAATGACCACGGCCTTGCCCTTCAGCAACATGTCAAAGTCTCCTGCTATTTCCAATCTTTTGGCGGATGATCTAAAGCCGGTAGAACCGGGCGGCGTTGTCATGGAACAGCGCAAGCCGCTCTTCATGCGGATAATGTCGCGTGATCTCCTTGAAGGCGTTCACGATGGCGTCGAAGCTCGAGAACAGCTTGTCGACCGGGAAGTTCGTCGCGAACATCGATCGGTTGATGCCGAAGGCGGCGATCGCCTCCTCGACATAGGGACGGATCGACGCCGTGGTCCATGTCCAGTCGCCCATGCCGAGACCCGAGATCTTGCAGGCGACGTTCGGCGCCTGTGCGAGCTGGCGCATGCCCTTCTTCCAGGCGTCGAAATGCTCGGGTCCGTCGACCTGCATGCCAGTGTGGTTGAGGATGATCTGCACATCAGGAAAGGCGCGCGCCAATTCAAGAAACTCGCCCATCTGCGGATAGTAGAGCTGCAGATCAAAACTCAGCCCGCGCTTCGCCAACTCTCGGAAGCCACGCCGCCATTCGGGTGTCCGGCTGACTTCCGGCCGCGTCAGGTAGGTCTTGGCGGGGTCGGCATGATAGTTCATCGACTGTCGGATGCCGCGGAAGTTCGGATACTCCATGTGCCGGTCGAGGAGGTCGCCGACATCGGGTTTGGACAGGTCGGCATAGCCGATGATGCCTTGGGGAAAGCCCCGCTTGTCCGCGATACTTTGCAGCCAGCGCGTCTCCCCGACCGTATCGGCGGGATCGAACCCGACGTCCAGGTGGACCGATTTCACCAGGTTCTGGTTCCTGGCGTCTTCTAGATAGTCGTCGATCAGATAGCTCTTGCGGATCGCCTCATAGTCGCCGAAGGCGGCCGGTTTAACGCCATCGGTCAGCCATGGATAATAGTGGGTCTCCAGATCCCAAAGGTGATGATGCGGATCGATGAAAGGCAGTTCGGCCACGGCCAGTTTCCTTGCGCTTGGTCTGGACCCGCCGGCCTCGCCGGCGGGTCCGTTCAATGACGGTCAGTTGCTGGGCGGGAAGACGCGGGCGATAACTTTCTTCGCCTCGGGACTGTCGACCTTGTCGGCGGTGACCAGCGGCATCACCAGGGCCAGATCCTGGGTCACCTTGCCTCCCGTCAAGGCATTGTAGACTTGCTGGGTGCCGTCGATGCCTTGGCCGACCGCTTCCTGGAAGAAGATGCCCTGGATCGCGCCCTTCTTGAGCAGTGCGATCGTTGTCGGCGAGCCGTCCGCAACGGTAATGCCGATCTTGCCGGTCAGGCCGCGGGTCTCGGCAACCTTGGCGGCGCCGGTGCCGGCTTCGTCATACATGCCGTAAATGGCCTTGACGTCGGGATTGGCGGTCAAGAGGTCGTTTGCCTGGGTGACGGCTTCGTTGATGGTGAGGCCGCGTGTTTCCAGTATCTGGACGAGATCGCAGCCGTTGGCGGCGAAGGCTTCCTTGGCGCCCTTGAGATATTTCTGCGCATTCTCCCGATCCTGCGGCAAGGACAGCATGCCAACCTTGTTGCCGCCACGCTCCTTGGCGAGCTCGCAGGTGAATTTGCCTTGCGCTTTGCCGGTCTCATAGTTGTTGGCGGTGACCGAGGATGTGTAGTTGGTGAGGCCTGGCTGCGGCCCGATGCCGGCGAACGCGATCGGCACTTTCTGCTTCGCCAGATAGTCGAGCAGCGGCGGCGTCGATGTCGAGCTGACGGGGCCGATCACGATGGCCGAGACGCCTTTGGTCACCGCGGTCCTGGCATTGTCCATCTGCTTGGCGGGTGAGTTTTCCGACGTGTACTCGACATAGTCCATGCCGAGGTCCTTGGCCTTCTCCTTCACGCCGTAGCCGACCCATTGCCAATAGGAGATGTCGAGCGATGGGGCGATGTATGCGACGGTCTTCTTGTCTTCAGCGTACGATGCGCTTGACAAGGCGGCCGTCGCCAAAGCTGCGATCAGGATGCTCTTCGACTTCATCTTGGTTCCTCCCGTTGATGATCTAGATGCGGTTCTTGTTGCTGAAGCGGTCGATCAAAACCGCAAGCAGGATTGCGGCGCCTGTGACGGAGCCTTGCCAGAAGCTGTTCACGCCGATGAGGTTCACACCGTTCTGGATGCAGGTGATCATCAGCGCGCCCAGGACGGCGCCGATCGCGCTGCCGGTTCCGCCAAAAAGGCTGGCCCCGCCGATGACCACAGCGGCAATCGCCTGCAGCATCAGGCTCGCCCCTGCCGTGGCTTCGGCGTTGAGGATGTAGCTGACCGTCAGCAGCCCCGCGAAAGAGGCAAGCAGGCCCGAAGCGACATAGGCCGCGAACTTGATGCGCAGAACCGGGATGCCAAGCAGCCGTGCCGCAATTGCCGACGAGCCGACGGCATAGAACCAGCGTCCGACCACGACCTTGCGCAGCACATACTCCAGCGCGACCATCAGTATGATGCAGAACAGGAGATGGTTGGGCATGCTGGGAACGATCTCGCCGGAATTCAGGAGCCAGAAATCCGGTGCGCCGATCGGCATCGAACGTCCGTTGGTGACGATGAAGGCCAGGCTGCCCGCTACCGCGTAGGTGATGAGCGTGACGACGAACGGCGCGAGCCCGACGACCGTGACCAGAAGACCATTGATTGCGCCAAACCCCAGGCCGACCGCCAGGCCAGCGGCGCTGGCGGTCAGTCCGTCAGCGCCATTGGCCATCGCCAGCGCGGTCACCATCCCGGTCAGGGAAAAGACTGAACCGACCGAAAGATCGATGCCGCCGGTGACCACGACCAGCAAAACACCGAGTGACATGATGATGAGAGGCGCGGCGGCCTGGACGATGTTTTGCAAATTGCCCATGCTGAGTGCGGCGGGCACGAACATGCCAACGGCCAGCAGCAGCACGACGATTGCCGCAGCAATCGCGGCTTCCGTGCGGTAGGACAAAAAAACGGCTGGGACGCGTGACGTGGCGGTCCGGAGTTTGTTGGTGGTCGTGTTGCCGTTGGTCGCGTCGGTCATGCCGCCATCCCCGTCAGTTCGGCGAGCCCGTCTTCGGTATAGTGCTCTTCAGGCAGGAATCCCTTTGGCTGCCCATCGGTGTCGAAGGCGAAAATGGCGTCGCAAAGCTCGAGCAGTTCGACATTCTCGGTCGACCACCAGATGATGATCGCGCCGGCGTCGGCCATCTCCCGGATCAAGCCATAAATGTCATGCTTGGTGCCGATGTCGACGCCTCGCGTCGGCTCTTCCAGCACCACGATTTTGAGCGGCAATCCAAGCCAGCGTGCGACGAGAAGCTTTTGCTGGTTGCCGCCGGACAGCGAAGCCGGCAGGTCCCAGATCGAACCGGCTTTCAACTTCAGCGCCGAAACGAGATCGCGACATTCCTGCCTCTCGGTCGCGGCAACGATCCGCCGCCTCTCGCGCACCCTGCGTGCTGCAAGCACGTTGTCGACGATGGGAAGCTGAGAAAGGATGCCCTTGGTTGCCCGGTCGCCCGAGACGAAGCCAATGCCATCGCGCGCCGCTGCCGCTGGAGAAGAGAACCGGTCCGCAAAACCCGCTCCGGAAAGGCGCCAGCCAGCCCCAGGCCCGGCGCCCACAAGGGGAGCTATGAGACCGGTCGGACCCGCGGGTGCGCCGGCCAGTCCCAGGATGGTGCCAGACGAAATCGCGATCCTGACATCTCCGGGGCCAAGGAGTTCGACGGGTGCGCCCTGTCGGAGGCGTTTTTGCGGGTCGCGGCGCATTGCCGGACGCTGCGCGGGTTGCCCCATCTGCTGGACGATCTCGGCGTCGCTGAGCAGGGCAAGCGGCGTGGCATTGGCGATCGTGACGCCATCGCGCAAAATCGTGCAGACATCGCAGAGCGTGCGGATTTCCCGCATGCGGTGAGAAACAAAGACGATGCCGATGCCTTCCTCGTGCACCAACCGCTTCAGCACCGAGAAGAGTTTGGCCGTCTCGCCGGCGGTGAGGTTGGCCGTGGGCTCGTCGAGAAGCAGCACCTCGGCTCCAGTGGAAAGTGCACGAGCGATCTCGACGATCTGGCCTTCGTGGAGGGACAATTTGCGTGCCGGCAGATCGATGATCTCTTCGCCGATCGCTGGGTCGATCAGCCGGAGCGCTCCAAGGGCAATTTCGCGCATGCGGCGACGGCTGATCTGCGACCAGCCCGACCTTGCATGTACGATGCCGATGTTTTCCGCGACCGACAACTCGGGCAACAGCGCCAGCTCCTGATGCACCACCGCGATGATCGGGCTGGTGCGGCCGGCCTTCGACGAGGCGACGTTAATTTCGCCGGCATCGCGTGATGTCAGCCCCGTGATGATGCGGATGAGAGTACTTTTGCCGGCGCCGTTACCGCCCAGGAGCGCGTGGATTTCGCCAGCCCGGACCTGAAAGCTCACACCCCGAAGGACACGGGTTGCGCCATAACTCTTTTCGACATTGGCAGCTTCGATCAGGGGCTTCCTGGTCGATACCTGTCCAACTCCCGGCACATTGCCTGCGCTACCCAAACTTTGGGTTGAACCCGGTTCCATCCTGTATCTCCTCCCGAGACAACAGGATCATGCGACTGATTGACATTCGGCTCAATTCTCGTTTCTTAACATTCTGTGTAGCTGAACTTAACTGACTGACCAGAACGATGTCGGATCTCAAGTTCAATTCGATGACCCATTTCGAGGCCGTCGCGCGGCTCGGCGGCGTGGCAAAGGCCGCGCAGGAATTGCAGGTGACACCTTCGGCAGTCAGCCAGCAACTGCGGCTGCTCGAACACCAACTAGGCGTGCGGCTTTTTCAGCGGGAAAAGCGCCATCTCTCGCTGACCATCGACGGCGAACGACTTTTCCAGACCACGACCCAGGCCTTCGAATCCATTCGTGAGGTGCGAAACGCCATTGTTCGGCAGCGCGAAAGCTTCCAGCTCAGCCTTCGCGTCAGTCCTTCTTTCGGCGAGAAGTGGTTGGCGCCCCGGTTGGCTGAATTCAGCAAGGACTATCCGAGCTGGAACCTGCGAGTGGATGCGACGCCCAATTTCTCGGACTTCGAAACCGAGGTCATCGATCTCGATCTACGCTATGGCGACGGCGGCTGGGCCGGCCTTTATTCGGATTGCGTCGTCAACGACCTCATCCTTCCGATGTGCTCGCCATCCTATCTGGCCGAGCTTCGCGCGATCTCACCGGATCCGCGCGAGCAGCTTCGGCATGCGCGGTTGATCGACAGTGTAAAGGCCTACTTCCGCTGGGATTATTGGCTGCCGCGCAATGGCGTCCAAGGCGCCCGCATGACCTATCCTTATCGTTTCGACCGTTCGTCAATGTCGGTTCAATTGGCCAAGGACGGAGCAGGCGTGGTCCTGGAAAGCACATCCATAGCATTCGAGGACCTGGTGTCGGGCGCCTTGGTGCCCGTCTCGACCGAGTTCGAGGTCATCGAGTTTCCCGGATACTGGTTGGTCTGCCCGTCACGGTACATGAACCGGCGCGCAGTTCGCCTGTTTTCGGAATGGGTCTCACGGATCGGCAAGCGCGATACCGATCTGGCTCGTCAATTTCTGTCGGATAAGGAACTTCGCATATCCTTCGAACGCCGGCCGCATTTCGGCACGCAGGATGACAGAACGGCGCCGATGGCGTGATCTGGAAATCTTGCTAGCGCCGCGCATCACTCGACGTGAAGGTTGGCGGAGTCGACAGCACCTGGGTGCTAATAGCTTAAATACTGGCTGTTATGTTCAAGGCGCCCCAAAATAGCTTATATTCTAGCCGTTTTGTGTTGCAGTTCGTCCGGAACCTCTATCAAGTGGATCGCCTTTCCTTGGCAAAGCGAGCCCACTCCGGCTTGCCATTCCCTGAGCATCCTTTCACCGACCTGCGGGAAGCGGGACTCTTCAAAATAGGCCTTCGCCCGTCTCGAAACGTCTGAGATCGTGTCGCAGGTCTGCTCTACTATCTCCGCTACGCGCCCCGGTCGGAGGTTCGCCCGGGTAACGCCAAGCCGATCGAGCCTCTTTCGGTCGGGCCAGGCAGTGGAGCCGTCGAGGGTAAGCGCCATGGCATCGTTCTTAATGTAGGCCCTGGTCGTGATGAGGTCATACACGGGAGCCAGCCTTACCGGACTTTCCGCGTCTTTGTAGACGATGCCAAAATTCTTCAGGTGGGCATCGCCATTGCGGATGGCGCAATTAATCACAAACAGGCGGAAAGCGACTTCCAATGACAGGACGGCATTTTCGGGAGAGACGAACTCCTTGATCCGCTTGAAGAGCTTTGTTTCGTATCCTCCGTTGTACTTGTCCTTGCTGGTTACGCCGTTCAGCACGCAGAAGTCCTCATATCCGAGGTATAAGCCGTCGGTTAGGTCGAATCTCTCGACCACGAGGGCGAGACCATCCTCGGATAGCCGGAAGTCCGGCACGTCGAGACCGACTTCCTGGGCTGCCATAAGGCAGAAGAATTCGTTTGCCGCCAATTCCGGATACTCGTCGGGGTCCCACATTTTGACGATGTGGGTAGCTCCGCGGACGCTGAGGGACTCACGTCCGTCTGACTGCTCATCATCCCTGGCTCGCACCAGTACCTTCGGCTGCACTCCGGCCACCCCTGAATGGACTGCGTATGTTTCCAGGAGCTCGTTATAGAGATCGCCCGCCCGACGGGCGCGCAGCAGGTCGTCAATGCTTCGGAAAGGGACATCCTCTACCAGTTCCTCTTCCATGCCAGTGAAGCGGATGCGGCCGATTTGCGACCGACCGACGACGGCCAGCAGGTCGATGTCGTCGAAGCGGCCCAATGCTTTCGCGAAGGCCGTCCGGATCTTCCCTTCAAGGGCTCCCTCCGGCAGGTTCATGTCGAAAATGGGAAGGAGGCCGAACTCCGAATTCCACGATTCAGTCCGCTTGGGCATCGTGAGCGACACGGCGTCGCGGTCGTCGGCCTTTACGTCGTACACGAAAGTCGAACCACGCTTGCCGGACCTGTCCAACACGCCGACTGGCTTGCTACCTACCCATACGCGGAGCATCGTCTTCCTCCATGATGTCTTCGAGCGTGGGCCGCTTGTTGTTGAAGGTCGTCAGCCGGAAATCGAGCCCTACAATGTTCATGAGCGTGAGCACGCCTTTGAAACCCATGTCGGATACCCTGCCGTTCTCAAGCGCCTCGATCCTCGCCCGACTGACTCCAGAAAGTTCGGCGAGCTTTTCCCGTGTCAGCTTACGTTGTCTTCTGGCATTCTTGATCTCGTTGCCAAGGTCGATCAGGTCGATCATTTCGCCTCACAAAATAGCTGTTTTGCAAATTTTGTGGGAGAATAGCTTACATATTGGCTGTTTTCAAGATTGCATCGGCCTAAAACTCGGGCCGCGGCATCACGCCGATCATGATCAGCATGTCGAACATTCTCGTCCCATCATCGGCATGCCGCTCAAGGATGCCTGGCTCGATGGTAAGGACGTTCCAGTGCTGGTCGTGCCATCTATGCCGTTCGTATGCAGCGTTATCCAAGGTCTTTGACGGGACGGGGTCTGCGCTGCTTCACGTCAGGATTTGGTGCGCGAAGCATGGGTTTCGAGCGGCGTGCCAACAGCCATGCCTGAACCTTCGACGTCCCAAACCACACATCTTGAGGTCAAGGCGAAGCGCGGCGGAAATTCGCCCCGCTGCTCCATTTCGTAGATCGTGCTGTCTGCAAGCGGCACCAGTTCACGCAGCTGTTGTCTCCGGATGGTGCCCGATCTAACCATGATCCAGGCTATCGGCTTTACGCGCGATCTCGGTCATCCGTCCTTTGGCCATGGTGGCGAGGTCGCGTTGTACTACTGCATGCGGCACCACGGCGGCTTTGAAGGTACCCGAGAGGCGATGTCAGGTTCTGTGTCGCAACTGCCCTGTTGGGTTTCGCCTGGCCGTCATGGTTCCGGGCGATACTAGCGATGGCGCAAGCCTTTGGCCCGTCCTTCCGCGCCGAGGCCGGCGGCGGCAAGCGCATCCGACCCGCGGACAGTGATTTTGAGCGCGCGTTGCGTGGCGTTTGTTCAAGCGGCGGCGCAGGCCTGCTGCCGGCTGGCTGACGAGTTGTCGCGCCGCGCCGCAAAACTCCTGGCGGTAGCGCCGAAATTGCGCGCCAAGGGTGCCGGCGAGGTGATCTTCCTGCTGCTCAACGAAGACGCCGTCTCTGGATCGCTGACGACGAAGGATCTGTCGCGCTTTGCATCGCGGCGGCTGTTCGAGCGGCTGCAGCAACTGGAGGCCGTGCGCGAGCTCTCCGGCCGTCCCACCTTCCGGCTGTTTGGACTCTAGCGATGAGCGAAGCCTCTGCCCGCCACAAGCCGAACGATCAGCCGGCGCTGCTTGACACCGAGCTCGATCACCTGCCGCCAGAACTGCGCTGGCGTGAGTGGATGGGCCGGGTAGAGGCGGTGATCTTTGCGGCAAATGAACCGGTGCCGCGCGAGGTGCTGGCGCGCGTCGTCAGCAAAAGCTGCAATCTCGACCTGGTCATCGACGACATCCGTGCCGAGCTCGCAGGCCGCCCCTACGAGCTGGTGCCCGTCGCCGGCGGCTGGCAGCACCGGACTAAAAAGGCCTTTGGAGACATCATCCACGCCGCCTTTGGCACGGCCGGGAAGGGGAAAAAACGAAAGCGAGCAGGAGAACTATCGCCGACGCCTCGCCGGTGCGCAAAAGCGCCTCGCCTCTTACAGGCCGCGGGGTTGGCGAAGCCTTCACCTTCGAAGCCGAATTGACGCTGAAGCGCGAGCAACTGGCCGAGGTCGAGGCTGATCTCGCCAGCGACAAGGACGACGCCGACAACGGAAGTGGCGGTGCGGCTGATCGGAAAGCAGCATAGGCTTTCTATCTCGACAGGCGGTTCTCGTCGTCGATCAGGATCACGCGGGCCGGGGCTGCATCGCCCCATTTCCAAAGCACCAGGTTAAGATCGTCGGCGGCAGCACCGGAGGCGAAGCTCCTTACCAGCAAGCCATGATAGCCGCCGGCGATCAGCCGTCGGGCGAAGGCCTGCGTTCGTGCTTCCCCGCTCGCCTTCATCTGGTCGCGCCATGTTTTGTCGGCGAGTGCGGCAGCATCCATGCCCTCTGCCTCGAGCGCGAGATCATCCCGACAATCGAACACACCATCGATCTCAGCGTCGTAGGAGACGAGCGTCGTCGGCTGGAGATTGCCGACCTGGTTGGCTTCGCGTAGCGCCGTCATCACCGACAGCGACGCATAGAGCGCGGGCAGGCCCTTCGGATTGAATCGTCCACCGTAGAGTTCCGCGCCCCGCCCCGACAGCGGCTCGCGCGCATAGATCGGATTCAGCGCCCGATAGAGCTTTCGACGATACAGCACCGTTTCAGGCGTGCACGCCGGCGTCGACCGCGTCGACATAGTCCAGCACATCGTCGGCGCGGCCGCTGCGCACGAGCTGCATGGCCGTCTGACCCGAGAAGCCAGGCAGTGGCTCGGAGCGATACCAGGCATAAGCCATTAACTGCGAACCGAAACGCGGCTCGACCTTGTTGATCACCTCAACCATCTCGCGCAGCCGGCGCTGGGTCTTGTCCGACCGGATGCGATCCTTGCGCTGGACCGCGTCCTTGCCAAGCCCCGCGGTTCGGGCGACTTCCTCGCTGGTCGTGCGGAATGCTTCCGCGATTTTGCGCGGCGCGAAGAGGCCGTTGTCGGAATACTGGACGAGACCCATAGCCATCTCCTGCGGTTGTCGATGCCAATTTCTGTGACGCAATATAGCGTCGGTCGGAGCGGCATTCAATGGAAATAGTGAGACTGGGACGGGAGGGAAGGAAGGGAAGGAAGGGAAGGAAGGGAAGGAAGGAAGGGAAGGGAGGGAGAAATCTGGTTCGCCGATCGGCCGACCCGGTGGCGCTGAAGCTCACACGGCGCCTCTCGCGAACCCGGCCGCGGCGTCCCGCGCAGGGCTGTGAGCCCCCGCTTGGCCGGCCGGGCAGGGATGCTCGCCCGCAGTTGCACCGTCTCGTCCGCTCCGCGTGCCGGGGGGTGTCTTCGAGATGAAGACGAGGAGATCGCCAGGTCGCAGGACAGACGAACCAGCCCTGGTCGAAGGGCTCGCGGGCGAATGTGCTGATGCAGCTTCGCCAGATGATCGACTGGACGAAGCGCCGGCATCCGTCCCGGCTGCCGTCGCGGATCGACTTCCCCTGGCGGGTCTGGCCGAACCGTAGTGCTGATCCCCGGGCTCGTCTCGGCGGCGATGACCTCAAGGCAATCCTTCGCGCGTGCTATGAGGAAATTGACGAGGCGTGGGATCGCTTCGATGAGGGTCGGACCATCCTCGCCACGAGCGGCCCGGTCGATGGCGTCGATCCCGAACTTTGTGGGCTTGTCCGGGCGCGCATCCGGATTGCCCGCCGTCTGGATCGAAAGCGCGATGAAGAATGCGACGACGGTTTCGCCGGTCAGGTGAAGATAGCCGCCAAAATGACGAAGCCCGCCATGTCGCTCGACGAAAAACGTATTGGCTAGCAACGTCTGCAGTGCGAGAGGCTCGGGTCGATACGAAGTCGGAATACACTTGTGGATTACCAGAAATGTGCTTGCGCTTAGTTGACGACTAGCTGACGATGGATTGCCCGGCTGCAGAAAAACGAATCAGACTGACTTGAGACTCGTCGACGGTAATTTAAATCTACTACGGCTGACGGCGGTCGAGTGATGCGCCAAACCTATACTAGGCCGGCGGCGATAAGTGTTTTTGCGACAGGCGCGAAGAATTGTTTAGGGACGGCGTCGCTCAGCTTCATCGTGCTGATGAGCTGATGGGCAAGCACATGATCATCGACAATGTGGACACGTAGTGCCCGCGCTTCATTTAACATGTCTGAAGCAGCATCGCCCTCTGCGCGGCAAACCAAGATCGGTATCCCGATCTCGTCGCGAACGTAACGCAGACCGACCAATATCCCACTCCCTTTGAAGACCAAGTTGGCCCGGTGCACCCCAAGCGGAGGTTCGCCAGCAGACTCGTCGCGGACGCGACGCCGCTCACTCTTCAACTCGGGCGCGCCTTGTTGTTCCTTCACCTCGCGCATCACCTCGGTCTTGGTCATGCGCATTTCGCGCATAAACAACGCACGCTGGACCAGAAGATCGATGAGTCCGCCGATAAGAAGTGCACCAGCGCCAATCTCGCTCAGCAGCTTCGCCTGTGTAAACACGAGGCCGACGCAGCCCATGCCACAGACCGGCAAATAGACCATCGTCTTCCACGTGCCGAGAAGGAAGAGGAGGAAGATTGCGCTGAGAACCATGAATTTGAAAAATGTCTTGCCAACCTCCACTGCAGAGCGCGCAGACGCCATGCGCTTCAGCCCTTGAAACGGGTCAATCTTGTCGAAGTTGAAGTTCATAGACTCTAGTGAGAAGACAAAGCCACCATTGGCTACCAATCCAGCCAGAATTACGGCGGCGACCAGGCTTCCAAGCAGCGGACCAACAGTATTCAGCATAAGTTCTGCCAGCAGGACCAATGCGTGCCGCACCGCGAGATCAAAAGGCAGATTCTGCAGATTGTCGGCTAACAGTAGCGCTTCCTGACATTTGTCTTGGATCACATGCCCCCTTAGCCAGATATAGCCGAACCCAACGCAAGTGGCGGCAGCGCGGGCGAAATCTGCGCTGCGTGGAATCTGCCCCTTTTTTCGCGCTTCGCTCAGCTTCTTCGGGGTGGCGGGGTATGTCTTCTCTTCACTCGCATCGCTCATTTTAGCAGCCCGTCGAGCCACTCAAGCGTGCCATTCGCTTGTGTAATCTCCAGTTTCATCCCCTCGATGAGAAAGGTAGTATATGTAACCATGATGATCGGAAAACCGATATTCTTGATCGTCGGGGATAGTTGGCTCGACTTGAACTGCGGTGCAAAACGCCGCAGTATCATCATTGATATGTCAACAAGCAGCAGAAAGGACACCACAGGCCCGGAGACCAACAATGTCGTGCGCATGATGTGGTCGAGGAGACTTAGTACCTGCATTGCTCCTTGCGCGCTCATCGTAGGGTGAAACCGATACACGGGCCAGATCTGGAAGCTGCCGTAAAGGGCGCTGATCACGGCCTCCAGGCCTCCTGATGCGACGAAGATGGTAATTGCAGTGATTCCGAGGAAAACCCCCATAGCGGAAGCCTGGCTGTTCGTCGCTGGGTCGGACGGAGCGGATGGGCTGGTAATCCCACGCTGGTTGTCGATAAACTCGCCCGCCGCTTGAAGGCTCCATAACGGGATGCCGAGAAAAGTGCCAAGCAGCAGGCCGACAAATACCTCCTTCAATCCGAGCAGAGCCACCTGGAGGATGCGTGTTTCAGGATCGAGTGCCTGCAGCCCATCCCTGACGTGTACGATGCATGGTAGTGCGAAGGAAACAGCCAGGCAGCCCCGGACCAGTCCGCCGATCTGCGCCCGTGCAAACAACGGAAGAACCATCATAATGCTTATCGTGCGGGCCGTACCGAGGCCGCCTGCAACGACAACTTCGATCGCCGCATGGATCAGGACTTGTATGTCTGCCGATGACGGATACATGTGGGGCTAATAGCCAGGTGTCATTGTGGGAAAGCCGGTAAAGATCTGGTCGGCCAGCCCAATGAGCGGTGCGCTTAGCACAGGGGCAGACAGGCTAATCACCCCGACCACGACTAAAAGCTTCACGGTGAGCGGCAAGCTCTCGTCCTGGATCTGCGTTGCCGCCTGGATGATGCCAATGACGAGGCCAACGATCACGGATGCAATGAGCGGCGGCAGAATCCAGATCATGAAAACCACCAAGGACTGGCTCATAAAAGTGACAATACTGGATTGAGTGATAATCAACCTCCCGGTGTGGCGTAACTCAACACAAGTCCGTGCATCAATCTCGACCAGCCATCAATTGCAACAAACAAGAAGAGTTTGAACGGAACAGATATGACTGTCGGCGATACCATCGACATGCCCATCGCCATCAAAATCGTCGTTACGACAAGGTCGATGACGATAAAAGGAAGATAGAGAAGGAAGCCTATTTCAAACGCACGCTTGAGTTCGGATATTAGAAAAGATGGTATGAGAATGGCAAAATCATCAGGTGTGGTTTTGGCACGCATTTCCTCGGGCCAGAGCTTCTCGGTCGAGGAGAGGAAAAAACGGCGCTGCTCATCATTTGTGAACTTCTTGAGATATTCGTGCATGGGCTCGCTCCCCGCTTTAGCGGCGTTGACCCAGTCATCCAACGTTTGATAGCGGAACTTCGGATCGGTCATCCGATCATAGGTCTGTTGAATAACAGGCGCGCTGACGAAAATGGTGAGGATGAATGCCGCAGCATACAACACTATGTTCGGCGGTATCGTCTGAGTACCGAGCGCATTGCGGACGAGAAACAGAACAACCGAGACCTTTACAAACGCCGTGGTTGTGACGACTACTAAAACCAGCAGGCCAAGTCCCGCTGTAATGGCAAGAAGCGACAGAATCGCCGGCTGAACCTCAGTCATTGCATGCCAACCTGTCGCGTAGTCTGACGCCGAGCTGATCTCCGATCCGCACGATGTCGCCACGCCCGATACGCCGACCATTGGCAAGTATGTCGACCGGACCCTCGATCGGTCGACCGAGTTCGAAAATATGCCCTTCGCCGGCGCTCCGCAATTCGCCAAGAGGCATCGGCCAGCGGCCGCATTCAAAGACAAGCACGACCTCGACATCGTCGAGATCAGCTTCCGACGGTTCTTGCTGCAATTCGAATTGTGTCGTCATATGCATATTCTCCAAGGGCCAAGATTGCGGACAAAAGGGCCCCCGCAGGATCAGGTGGTCGCCCTCAATATCTGCCTCGGCCAATAACCGGCCCACGGATAGTGCAATCTGGCCGCGGCCGAACGGCGACTCGTCTGGCAACAGAGCATCACCGACGCTTGCCTTGCGAAGAAGCGCCGCCGGAACGCAAAGCGTGCCGATCCGTCCTGCAACTATGACCGGCAGCTCTGGAGCTAGTTCGCGTGGCTGTCTCGATAACCGGCCAACCAGTTTGCCGAACGCGCGGAAAGCTGATGGCACCGAGCCATCCAGAGGCGAGAACAAGAACAGCCGGCCCTTGCCATTGACCGGCCCGAAGGTGATATCAAGTCCTAGATGAGGAGCCAGTGTCATCGCTTCGCGAACATGCAAGAGCTGCACGTTTGCTTGCGTCTGCTCCTCCAGTCGGGCGACAAGCGGCTCGAGTGCAAATTCGAGAATGAGCGAAGCAGTAGGCTCCGAAGGGAAAGCAAGGCCGCTCTGCACAGTCGTGACGAGCGCCTCTATAAGCCGTCGCGACAACGACAACACGATCGTTTCAGCTCCCACGCGCCACACGCAGTCAAGCATTGGAATGGCGGAGGCTGGTTCCTGCCGCCAGACAATCCCATCCATGCGAACCGACAGCGGCTGGTCGCCGATGCGGCTCTGAAAGGGCTTACGGGTGGTCGCTATATCGTTGACCCACGAGACAACCTCGTGGGACACCGTTAGGGCCGGTTCGAATATAGTAGGTGTGACCACGGGGGCTACCAAGGCGGTTCTAAGCTGCTCAATCGCGTCATCCTCAGCTTCCTATCGGATTTCGTTGTCCGACATTCGGGCCAGCGAATCCCGCCCGTATCGAAGTGACATCTCATCATCAGCCTCTATTTCGCCTGCGGCCTCCGAATGAATATCAACGGCGCGCCGGACGTCATCCTCGATTTGTTGCCACTTGCGCGTTGCCGCCGAACGTCTGACCCACAAGGCCCTCGTCTCTGACGCCGCTGTCTCGGCCTTTGCTTGGATGGCGCGCGCATCATCAAGCGTCTGGCGTCTGGTGTTGACCTCAGCCGCAAGCCGCTCAATGCGAAGGTGGTGATGGTCGAGTGCTGCGCTCGACAAGGTGTCGAGCGACATCAGCTCCTGGTAGTGCTCCGCTTCGGCCCTTGCGCAATGCTGCTGTGCGATTGCGAGCCCCTGGGAGGCATTCCGTACGGCCAAGGTGGCGCTACGGCACTCGGCTTCCTTCTCGGACAGCTCCCTAAGGGCACTACGCTCTTGCATATCCTTCAGAAGCCGTAACCTCGAAGCGTGAATACGATTCACGCGGTCAGACGCGACATCCATGCCACCGTTTCCTCAAAATCCGACGCTTCGCCTTCGCCCTGCCGCAAAAACTCCCTCAGTTCGCCAATCGAGGCGACAGCCCGGTCCGTTAGCGGATCGCCGCCTTGCTTATATTCGCCGACGTTGATCAAAAATTCGGTCTCGGCATAGCGCGAGAGGAGCTCACGGAAGAAGGATGCTGCCTCGCGATGTGCCCCGGACACGACCGCATCCATCACGCGGCTGCGACTCTGCAGGATATCGATAGCGGGAAAATGCGATCGCGCCGCGATAGCGCGTGACAGCACGACGTGGCCGTCGAGAATGCCGCGCGATTCCTCCGCGATGGGATCGCCTGTGCCATCGCCTTCGACAAGCACAGTGTAGAAGGCCGTGATTGAGCCGCGCTCACCCATGCCGGCACGCTCCAGCAGGCCTGGCAACATGGCAAAAACGGAAGGCGGAAAGCCACGCCGGGTCGGAGGCTCGCCCGCAGCAAGGCCTATTTCGCGCATGGCGCGGCAGAAGCGCGTCAGCGAGTCCAACATGAGCGCAACACGTAGCCCTTGTTCGCGAAAGTACTCCGCTAGTGCGGTTGCCATAGGGGCACATTGTGCCCGCTCCACAGCAGAGCGGTCGGAGGTTTCTACGACAACGACCGTACGGCGCAGACCCTCCTCCCCAAGATGCCGTTCGATGAACTCACGAACTTCACGTCCCCGCTCTCCTATGAGCGCGACTATGATAACGTCGGCGGCAGCGCCTTTTACGATCTGCGACAATAAGGTCGACTTGCCACAGCCAGGCTCGCCATAAATCCCGATCCGCTGGCCCTCGCCGCATGTGAGGAGACCATCCAGTGCACGCACCCCGAGCGGGAACGGCAACTCGACGATACGCCTTGTCATCGGATTGGGCGCCCTGCCGTGCAGCGGGCGCGTTTCGGCGGTCCTGAGTTCGCCTTTGCCGTCAAGCGGGCGGCAACGGCTGTCAACCACACGGCCAAGCAAATCCGGGCCCACTGGCACTTCACGCATACGTCCAGTGGATATGACCTCTGCGCGGCTGGACAGGCCAATCAAGTCACCGATCGGCGTGAGCAACACCCCATTGTCCAACAAGCCGATCACCTCGGCTTCGAGCGACAGGCCGGTCCGCGTATCCTGGAGCAAACAAAGTTCCCCAATCCGCGTGTCTGGCAAGACGGCATGGACGAGTGTACCGACAGCCCGCGTGATCCGCCCGCGTACGACACGCGTGTCGATTTGCTTTGCTGTAGACCTCAAAGACGCGATCGCCGGATCGGGAACCCGGCTGCCGGCGACATTATCATGCTGCGGAACGGGCGTGATCACGCTTCGCCTTCTTCGTAATGCAACCCGAAGCCAGTGCGCAGTGCGCGCACCTGTGCATCAAGTCCAAGATCGACATTGCCATACTCGCTCCACAGCACGCACTGTTGCGGCGACAGGGCCGGATCCGGATCGATGCGAACCCTCGGCCGACCCTCCCGCCCGTCGCATTCAACAAACGCACGCGCAAGCAAATCGACTTGTGTGGGACACACATGAAGGCAAACTTCAGCGCCGCCATATTTGCTCTCAATCGCGTGGCGAACCGCTTTCATCAACAGCTCCCCCGGATCGAATGCGCCCAGGAGATCGCTTAGGATCTCTATCACCAGCTGTGGCAATTCCTGCTCCAGAACCGCCTTTCGTTGCGCCACTTCGGAGGCTGCCCGCGCAACCAGCCTTGCCATTTCTTCCGCGCCTGCATGCAAGCCCTCGGTATGGCCGCGCGCCCGCTCCCGCTCGTAAGCTGCGCGTACATGGCTGCGAACCCGCTGTTGATACCGTTTTGCTGCGTCAAGTGCCTCCGTGGCGCTGTGCCAGATATCGAGTTCACGCGCCGCTATGAGTGGTCCGACTGGGCGCATCTGCGGCGCGCCGCGTGCTGCTGAAACATCGGGTGTCATATCACCTGGACTCCGTCTCAAGATGGGCCAAGACAAGCGAAAACACCTGGCCCGAGGCACTCCTGTGTTCGGGCGCTGGGTTCTCGGCGGCGGTCCCGACGGGCAACCGCAGAAGCACGCGTTTACGCTCACGCGCCGAACTGTCATCGAGCCAAGCGCCAAGGCAGGCATGTCCATCGTGCTCAATTTGCTGCGCGAGTTTTTCCGGATCAGCAATCAAGCTGGTCTCAATCGCGTGCTCCAGATGTCGGATGCCAAACGCGTGGGCATCCTCGCCGATATGTCCAACAAGCGCGGTGAGGTGAGGCTTTGAAACGAGCTTCAGCAGCGAACGGGCATGCCAGATACTCCCGGCAAGGAGGGCAGCCCGACGCGGATCATATCCGCGCAGAAGATCCGGCCCCCAGCCGCTTCCGTTCGATTCCATTCCATTGTCAAGCAGCAGTTCTGCCAGTCTTGGTTGCAGCCTGGGACACTTTTGCAACTGCACCAATGTCGCAGCCGACAACGCCGGATCAAGACATGCCGCAAGACGAGTTGGATGCGCCGAAGCAGCAAGATTGCTCAGGCGTACGTGATCACGCTCGGCGGTCTCTATCGCTGTCGGCATCTGGGTATATTACCTATGCCCTATGGCCGATGAGCTTTTTGCGAATAGCCTCGACGGCTGACCCACCGGGGCGGCCCTCGACCTTGGCTAGTTCGCCCGATGACTGCCTGCGCCGACGCCTTAGAACACTGGCCAGAAGATAGCACGCCACTGCGAACACAGCCGCGGCAACACCCGTCACGATTGCCAGAAGTGGCGCTGGATCGGATCTCGGTGCTTGGGCCGAAACAGTCGGTTGTGGAGGCTTTTGCTCATGTATGGACGGTTCCACCGGCACCAGAACTACTTCGACCTTTTCGTAGGACAGGCCTTCGATGCTGTCAGCGACGAGCATCTTTATCTGGGGCAGCAGAGCTGAGATGTTTGCTTTCGCGTCATGCCGGATGAAAACCGAGGCCGAGGATGGCGTGCCGCCCGATCGTAACAGGTCGTTGTTCGGCAGAACGACATGAACACGCACCGAGAAGACGCCATCGATATCGCTGATCGTTCGCGACAACTCTTCGCTCAGGGCATAGACGTAGCGGGCACGCTCCTCGGTCGGCGAGGCAATCAGGCCTGATCCGCTGAAAATCTCGCCGAGGTTCTTGAAAGATTGGCGGGGCAAGCCCTTGGCATTCAGCAGGTTGATTGAGCGCGCAAGCAGCTTCTCGTCGACCTGGATCGTGCTGGTCCCATCTTTGGCGGCAACTCGGACCGCATCAACCCCATTGTCAATCAGAAGAGCGACCATCTCATTCGCCTCGCGCTCCTGTAATTGCGTGTAGAGGTCGACCTTGCACCCACTCAGGGCGAAGAGAAGTGGCAGCACGACAAAATGAAGCGATCGCCAACCAGGCGGGCGACTACGCATGATCTCGCCATGGGCCAAGCCAGTCATGCGGGCCGTTCATCCCTCTTTCAAGAGCTTGTTCACAGATGAGGTGATGCCGCTGACACCTTTGGATATAAGGGAAACTTGGGTGACGCCATTATAGACATCGCGCAGATCAGCAATCATCGATTCGAAATCATGTCCTGGCTGCGTTCCGGGTCCCCCACTTTCGACGGGGAGCTTCTGTGTCGGCTGAGCGAGAGCGTCCTTCTGCAGGGCGACGTGATGGTCAAGCGCTGCAGGCGTAACTGCGCTGACACGGTACATTGAAGAAATCGTCTCGAGCACGCGGTCGCCCAGTGGGCTTGTCGGTGCAGCCGCGCGTTGCACATCCAACTGCGCGACAACTGGCGCCGCTCTCGCTTGCTCAGAAACGGTATCGTCTTTCATCGAGGCTGCCGCCTGCGTTAGCGCGCGATCGAACTGCGCCTGTTCGCCCAATGACGGTGACGCGGCCCGGGGAAGAAAATCCGTCAGACTGGCAGCGATCGAAGTGACAGGCGTCATTATGCAATACCCGATTGTTTTCTCTCCCACGCAGGATGAGCCCAGCCGGTTGTTACCCGCTGTTGTGTCGATGCCTACAGAGGCAAGCTGACGACAAGCTGACGAAGGCCATGGTTGATCATTTAAAAAGTCACATGCCGGCCTTTAGAGACTTGTGAGAGTTTCAGCCTTTGGTTTATCACGACAACATGTCAAGAACGCTCATCCGATCCACGATCCTGAACAGCTTGAAGAGACTTCTCTGCCTGGGGTTTCTTTTCTCCATCGGAATTCACACAACTCTCGCCGTCCCTCTGTCGCTGCCCTCCACACCCTATAGGTACACGGTTCTGGATCAGGATCTCTCTGCCGCGTTGCAGGACTTCGGCGACAACCTGAACATCACGATCAACATCAGCCCCGAGGTGAAGGGGCGGATTCGCGGGCGCATGCCAGATTTGCCACCGCGCGAGTTCCTCGACCGGTTGACCAAGGTGTACGATCTCCAATGGTACTATGATGGGCTTGTGCTCTATGTAACTGCCGCACATGAGGCGCAAACGCGGATGCTTGTGTTGACTTCGATTCGCTTCGAAGCGTTCAAGGCGGCTCTCGATAAATTTGGCATCTCCGATAACCGCTATGTCGTGAGACCCGCGCCGGGAAATGGCCTCGTCTTGGTTTCCGGTCCGCCGCGCTTCATCGCTCTCGTGGAACAGACGTTCAATGGCCTCGTGGCGGAGGCGCAGGCGCATCCTCGCGTCGCACCGGCGCCGACGAGGGAATCTACGATGATATTGTTTCGCGGCTCCTCCACCATGGTCGTCCGCGATGGGCAGCCAGAAGCCTCGTATTCTTCTGACGTGCCACAGCAAGATGGCGCGAAGCCCCAGCTGAGTCAGAAATGATACCTATGGATCGCCGCAGTTGGCCGGAGAAGGCATCAACAGCAACCGCATCCTAATTGAGCATTTCTTTCCAATTCGTCAGGTTCTCGAAAGCTAAACGGCTCATCGTGGGATTCATGATCTCAAACGATCACTGGCCGTTGTGCCGGAGTTGAACCTTCGAGCCATCAAGGAGCGGAGCAATCAAAGTGGGCAAGGGGCGAGTTGGCGTCCCGGCCAATGCCTGGAATTGTTAAAGTTCATGAACACGTTGGCGTCGCCCTCCTAGGGGATTGCAGTCACGTCTAAGGAGCCAAAAATGTCGATCAATAGCGCCACAAACGTTTACAGCAGCACGGATCTCTCGCTGGACAAAAGCCTGAACCCCTCGCAGTTTGCACAGCTCTGGTCGAGCTCGGCATCTGCATTAGACAGGACTCAGCAAAGAGCGCCGTCCTTTGACGGGATGCTGTCTAGTTACCTGCTCGAAACAAAGGATGGTCCCTTCGCGCTTCGGGATGCGCTGTCGCGGAATGTTGACTTGCCTGAAGGATTGTACCGGCCCTCATCGGAACCGGTGTCGGATGCCGCGTCCTCCCTGGAAGAGTTGAGCCGGCACCCACTGGACCTTCTGCCGCCACATATGAGGGCGGCAATCGAAGCAATGGATCAGCAGCCTCAGCCCACTGCGACCGATCCCCAGGCCACTGCGACCGATCCCCAGCCCGTGGCGCCCGCGCCTATAAGGAGCGACAGAATCACGTGGAACGGAGGCTCGCTGACCGATCGGGAGTTGCAGATCGTGGCGGTGCTGAACCGTCACAAGGACCTAATGCCCCTTGATTGGAAATCGTTGGGGGAGAAAGCCAATGATCCCTCCACGCCACCGGACTTGAAAGCGGCGATCGAGGCCTTGCAGCAGGATCCAGAGCTCTTTTACGCGATCGGCTCGCAGGGCGATGGCCGCTGCGGCGGAAAGATCAAGGCGAAGGATCTGGCCGGATTCTCCAACGGTCACCCACAAGTTGCGGCGTTTCAGGAGCAGCAGGCGCAAAACTACACAAAGAACTACATTCCATCCGACAGCACTGAAAATGCACAGCCGTCGGTCATGACGGCGAGCGATGCGATGCGCGAGCTTTACCGATACTCCGAAAACCTGCCGAAGAATCTCAGTGTGGCTGATTTCAAGCAGATCGTTTCAGGCGAAGCCAAAACCGGCAAATGTCCGCCCCAGGTCATTGCTGCGGCCCAGTACTTCGTCGATCACCCATCTGAGTGGAAGCAGTTGTACGGTGGTGAGATAGACAAGGTTCATAAAGAAGATTTCCTGCAGGTCGCTTCATCAGCGATGAGCCTCACTCGAACCGAGCTGGATACTATCGAAACGATCAAGGGCAACCAGGACGCCTTCTTTGGGAGCGGTGTCCTGACTCGTGATAAGCTCGAGAAGATGGCAGCGGACAAGAGCCTGGATCCAAAAGTGCAGCAAGCGGCCTCACAGCTACTCGCGGATCCTCTACTGTTCAGCCTGCTCAACAATTCGATCACAGGCTACAAGACCCACCATCGTTTCTTCGACTTCGGCGGCGGGCATACGGTCGATTCCGGAAACATCAGCAAAAACGATTTTGCCCACTTCTACGACGGTATGTCGTCTGCGAATCGCGCCGTTCAGCAGCCAAAGACCCATGTGCCTGAAACCGCTGCGGAGCAGGAAGCCACTTCGGACATGATGGCGGGCCTGACGGACCAGCCTGATACCAAGTCAGCCAAAAAGAACGGCGGAGCTTTCATGCATGCGGTAGCCGGAGTGCTCAAAATTCACTCTCAAATTCTTGACTGGGCTGCAACGGCGGTGGGCTTGCTTAGCTTCGTCCCCGGCATCGGACAAATAGCCGATGTTGCATCGATGGCGCTTGCATCAGAGGCGCAAGCGGAAAATCTTGTCCGTACAGCCATTACCGGAGGCAATATGAAGCATGCCCTGGAAGAAGCTGGCATCGCTATCGGATCACAGGCGCTCGGCCTCATTGCGGGGCCTGAGGTCAAACTGGCAATTCGCAACGGACTCGTGAAGAAGGCGCTCGAAGAGGCCGCCACGGCCGGGATCAATCTGCCGATTACCGTGGCTCAAACCTATGCGGAAGGTTATTTGAATAACCTGCACGCACGCCTTAACTCCGCGCCTGCATAAGCCGGTGGTGTTCCCAACCGGGTCGGCACAACGGCTTTGTCTCAATATTGCCTGACGTGCGCTTTCCTGCGCGTACCTTGTCCATGCGGTCGATCGGCCGCCGCGCAGGCTTTGCCTCCAGCTCGCCGATCTGATCGGCGGCTGGAAAATCGGAAGTTCGAGATCCGGTCCGGAGCAGGTCCAGCTTGATCCGGTGGATCTACTTTTGCACTTGGCCGATGAGAAGGTGAGTACAGCTCGAAAAGGCAACCCCGCAGGAATTCTGCGCGCCAAGCAGAGAGCAACACCAAGGCCTCATAGGAGGTGGATTTTCAAAAGGATTGCCGCACAAAGTGGAGCCTAGCTCCGGTCAGCCCGGCCGCAACCCGAACATCGGTCGCGACCCTGGCCGGGTGTCAATGATGACGATGCTATCCGTCTTGTCTAGCTGGATATAGCAAGGAAACCGCGCCGATCCGCATCATCAGCTGCGGACGGCTAACATGCTGATAGGTGCGGCGTCCGCGAAGACGGGACCTCCGATAGCCCGGGGCCCATGGTTGCGTAACGGCCCCGCCTGGCTCACGGCCAGGCAGCCGCGCTGACTTGCTCGACACGGCCCGGCCCCGGTGGAGGCGCCTCGCCATTAAACCAAGTCGTTCGCCGGCGATAAAGGCGGCGCGGAGCTTCGGATCCCGACAACGATAGTCGCTCAGTGCTGTTGCTGTGGTCCGTGGCCAGAGGGTGCTGGGGGAATTGTCGACCCTGTCGCGGTGACAGTTACCGCTGTATCCCAAGCAACTGGTCAGCTCAGCCCGCCGTCGTGAGGTGAGGGGCAGCCTGTACCCATCCGGGTTGTCCAATGACCACGATAAGGCGACGATCGAGCATTTAAACAAGTTTGCGTCAGCCATAGCGAATTCGAGGAATCCTCGATCGTACCTCCTGGAGCAGGTGCCGACTCTATCGGGCGAAGAGGAAGGACACGAAATTACTCACCATTTTTGTCCGCGGTGAATGTCCTATACTTGGCAACCGGGATGGCCGCACGATCACCCTTGCTTGGTGTGACAGCCTTGTTGTCGAACAAGTCGCGCGGATCGTTGATCATTACCGCGAGATTGTGGCGTGTGGAACAGCCAAGTGTCTGGTCGAAGGTTTCATCGTTGAGTCCCGTACTGGAAAACGACGGACAGACAGGAGGGCGGGCCTGATAGACAATCGCCTCTATTCGCGCTGCGCGGCCGTCGTGTTGGTCCAGCAAGTGGATGTTGGAAGCGCCGATGCCCATCAGCTTCGCCTGATGGACTGCCTCTGCGCGGAGCAGGGGCGACCCGCTGATAAGAAGACGAAGCGCATCGCGCCGACCCCTGCTGGCCCTCTCGAGGAAAAGGCGCAGACGCTGCAGTTCTGAAGCGCGAAGGCTTTCCAATATGAAGACGGAGCTCTCTTGCCGGATGAGAATCGGTGTCGATGGCTCGACGTAGATCGGTGAGCTTACGCAGCCACCTAAGCTTGTCGTCAGGGCGACCAGGAGAAGTTTGATCCGCAACGTTACAATACCTACTATTCGATAATAAAGCCGTCACTGCTCTTGGCATCTGGCGCGCCGGTGCGCACAGCAGCGCGGCCTCGCGGCGCAGTTGCCAACGAATTGGTCACAGTAACACCCCTGTCCGAGTGCAAAGCCTTGCGGTCCGTTGGCGCGCTCATCTGGTCGGGGCTCGATCCCGGTCTTACGATGTAAGGCGTAACCAAAATAACCAATTCCGACTCATCCTTTTGAAACGAGGACGAACGGAACAGCGCGCCAAGGACCGGGACTTCGGCGAGCCCTGGGAAAGCACTGATGCTATTGCTGGCGTTACGCCGGATCAGCCCACCAATCGCAAAGCTTTGCCCGCTGGCGAGTTCGACGACTGTGTCGGCACGGCGCGTGGAAATTGCCGGCACTGAGATGCCGTTGATTTGAACGGCGCCTTGTGACGTGAGTTCACTCACTTCCGGCTTTACGCGAATATTGATCTGGTCGTTGCTGAGAACTGTGGGTAAGAACTCGAGGCTGACGCCGAAGCGACGGAATTCAATCGAAACTTGCCCATTTTGCTGAGGGACAGGGATAGGAAATTCCCCTCCTGCGAGGAAGCTAGCGGTCTGACCGGACATCGCAGTGAGATTCGGCTCAGCCAAGACGGAAGCAATGTGCTCCTTGGCGAGAGCATCGAGCACCGCTCCGATGCTGACATTGCCATCGTCGTATCCGATTTCTGCTGTACCACCACCACCGGCCGCACCAGAGCCAGCACCTTTGTCGCCGCTTAACAAACCAACTTTGAAGTTGCCGAATTGTCCGAAGGCCGACAGGTTAATACCCAGTTGCTTCATGGCACCCCGGGAGACCTCCGCAACGCGCACACTCAAATTGACCTGCAAGGAACCAGCGACCTTGATGTTATTGACGACCTGCGCACCGTCACCGAGAAATTGCTCAGTGACGCTTTTCGCGGTGTCGACGGCTGCTGCGTCGGGCGCTGTACCGCTAAGGATTGCGCCGCGCGGCGTATACTTGACGCGGATCGGATAGTCGCCGACCTGCTCCCTCAACATGGCCCGCAGATCGCCAATCGGTTGCGTGACGACAATATGCAGCTCGGCCAGAGCCTCGCCCCTATCATCCAAGGCGAACAGGCTGGTCCGCCCGGTTTTCTTGCCGAAGACGAAGACGGTCTTGTTCGAGGGTGCCTGATAATCGGCGATCGTAGGGTCGGCAACAAAGATGGTAGCGGCTGGGCCGGGCAGATGGATTGTCTTGCCGAGCGAAGAGGAAAGGTTCAGCGTGGCATGGATGCTATTGGAAGCGGCAGCCGGCTTCACGTCATCCCCGTTTTCTTGAGCCGCGGCAGAAAGCGGCGATAACAGCATGAGTGCGCACAGGAGAGGGCCCAAGTAAGGACAGCCAGTAGCTCTCAAATCGTCGATGAGGGTTGGCCGCCGATTGGTGCCAGGATGACGAGTTCGAACCATTTTCAAGACATTCTTTTTGTCACATGACCAACTATGCGGATGCCGCATCAGGCAATTCAAGAATGTAACCAATGCCCCGCACGGTCTTGATCAGTGGCGTTGCACCTGACCTCTTTAGATGTCCACGTAGGCGATAGATTCCGACTTCGAGCGCGTTGGTAGATACTTCTTCGTTGAACGAATAGAGATGGCCTTCCAGCTGCTCACGCGGCACGATGCGGCCTGCACGATTAAGCAGATGCTCAAGAATACATAGTTCGCGGCGTGCGATCGTCAGGGGACGACCTGCAACGCAAATCTCTCGGCTGATCGGGTCGAAGTTGAGATTGCCAAATACAAGGATGGGGTCAGTCATCCATGTCGACCGGCGCTGAATGGCTCTCATTCTGGCGATGAGCTCTTCAGGACTGACCGGCTTGAGTAGAAAATCGTCCGCGCCACCATTGAAAATGGCGATTCGCTTCTCGCGATCGCCAAGACTGCTCATAATGATGGCAGGAACTGAATGGCCCCCGCTCCTTAGCTCCTTCAGCCAGCCCAAGCCATCGCCATCGGGCAGACCCAACTCCAGCAGGAGAATTTCATAGCTCGCGCAATGAAATGCACTCGAGGCCTGTTCCAGAGTGCAAGCTACGTCAACGGCAAAACCGCTATCCACGAGCGCAACGCGCACAGCGCGCACGAAAGCCGTATGATGATCAACGATCAACGTTCGCATGTCACCTCACAATCGATGCAGGAAAATCAATTAAGCGTCACCGTCAGCCAGGACCCGGGGTAACAGCAGAAGTCGCGCGGAGCGCAGTCGTGGCCACTCTTTCGCATGAGTAATTGCTGAAGCATGCAAGCCGCATGCCGGCAGCCGCGGATAAGATCATGTGAATACCTGTTTGCGGACCGAAACCGACGGTCGGCCGGCACAAAATGCCACCAACCTCGCCTGCGATTTCTCTGCGCATCGACCCTCCTGCATGTACCGCCCTGCTTTCATCAGCCCAGCGTTGCCCGGAGCCCATGATTCGATGACTAAAGGTGTTAGCTTTGAAGGACCAATCGATTGTTCTGCTCGGAGGCATCCACGCGGTGGATGCATTCCGGTTATCCCGATGCCGTTCAAGGAACCGACATTCGAAATGACCTCGATCGGTGTACAGGCTGACTAAGCCTTCGACATTGGGTGTACCCGAGCGCAGATGCGCATAGGGATTTGACGAGGCTGTCACGACATAGGTGCCGCTGTCAGTGCGTGTGGGTGAGACCAAGTGTCTGAAGCGAGCGCGGCGCTTCGCCGACGATGGCCTGCTCACCCCATATCGACTGGCCAGTTGAGCTTCCCCTGGCAATGCCGACAGAGAGACGCCGTGACGTGATGCCCGAGCGGAGACCATGCGTTCCGCTGCGTTTTGTCGACTGATCGAAGCTAAAGCGCGACGCGGACTATCGGAAGGTCCTCCAGGAGCGTCTCGATCGTGTCGCCGGTGGAGAGGCGGCCATGGATCGCGCTGGCGGCGAGCCGCGAACCTTCCTTTATCGCTAGAGGACCCCTCTGATCGCTTGGCTGCCCGCGTTGCGCACCGTGCGCAGTCTCAATTCAGGTATCGTGGTCGGGGCATAACTGTCGGCGCGCTCGACCGTGTCCCGAGCCACGGACCCAGCATGCAGGACGACGGCAGGGCTCACTTTATTCTCGCTGTCTTGAGGTTCGCCGCGGACATCCCCGACAGTTTGCGCCCAACGAATTTCCTGTCGTCGACGGTCATGCAGATCGGAGAAATAAATGGAGCCTGTCGTCGTCAATTTGAGAATGGCGGTATTGACGAGCCGCCGCTGTGGCGTCGCCGTCGTAAGGACACCCACGTCGCCAACTCGTGGGTTCAATGTCCCAGCAGGCGAGGGGCACTGGAGTTACGCGGACGGAACGGCCCCTTACAATTGCAAATGGCGAGATCCGCCGCCACAGGGTCCAGAAGCCAGCGCGCGAAGCAGACGATGATGACCAGTCTGGCCAAATCCAACGGCGGCGCTGAGCGCGTGATGCATGTCCGAAACCTGACAACGACAGAAAACATGTCGGGTTCAATACAAGGCGTATCTTGGGATGGTGGCGGCTTTCAAGCGAAGTCATCCCGCACTGCGCGCTGAGCGAGTTGGCACGACCTTTGCTCGTTGAAATCCGGCAACAATGAATGCGGCAACACACACTGAGTTAATGGAGGATGCACCAGACGGGCGAGACGAGCGATGGTCTCCTTCCTTGAACCTGTGTGCCCCTCGCTAAGACGCAAACAAGCTCGCGCATAAAGTCGCGCTGCCTCGCCGCAATAGCCTTGGAGAGCAATATGGCATTTCGGATCGACTCACCGGCTCCTTCGATCAAGGCGAAGACCTGGGTGTGTGGTGAGCCCCTCACCAGCTTCCAATCCGGCAAAGTGTACGTCTTCGCGTTTTGGGCAACTTGGTGCGGATCATGCGCAGCGGCGGCGTCCCAATTGGTGCAACTGCAAGAGAAATATAAGGACGGCGGACTTGAGGTCGTCGGAACCGCTGCCGATGATTACGCTCTCTCGCCTGTTGAGGCCCGAGCCAAGCTGGACGCATGGCTAACCGAAAAGTTCTCGGGTCTGAACTATCCGGTCGCATTCGATTCCTCAGGGGATAGGAACAGGCTTTGGAGGGAGCCCAACTTTTCTGTCGGGCTGCCCACCTCGTTCGTGGTCGACCGGGACGGTAACATCGCCTTCATCGGGCATCCGAGGCAACTCGAAGAGGTGTTGCCGAAAGTCCTTAACGGCAACTGGCGCGCCAACGACGAAGCGAAAGCGGCCGATATGGAGAAGATCGCCAGAAACGATGCAATAGCGCGCGTAGAGGCGTTGAAGAAGCCGATCAAGGACAGATTCTGTGCGGCGATAAGGAAAGAGGATTGGAAGGCGGCGCTCTCGGTAATCGAACAGGGCGTCGCCTTGATGCCGGACGATATCCATTTCCGCTTGGCTCATGTGCATTTGGTGCTTCACAAAATGCATGACATGTGGACCGGCGTGCCCCTCATGCGCGAATTGGTTCGCGATGCGATCGACAGAAACTCCGAGAACTGGATGCTTGCAGCCCTGGACCAACTCTTCGGTCCCGCACATGACCATTCGCGCTTCCCGTCCGCCGAGCGCTTCGCGATCGGCAAAGAGTTGTCCGAACACATACTCGCACTCAATCCCGCGCAAGGCGCCCGCCCAAAGTTCCAGTCCTATCCTGCGGTCGCCAGGTACTATTACGAGAGTGGCAACAAGGATTGCGCGATCGAGTTGCTGAAGCTGGCACTGAAGTCGCTCGATGCCCCGGAGCCTGTCCCGGACGGCTTGAGACGACATCTCCTGCCAGATTTGCTGCAGGCCTTGGCCAACTACAAGGCTGGGAGGACTGTGACAGCGCTCTCTGCGCGTCTGCGCAGAACATTTTCCAAAAATACCAAAGTGCGGCCGGCCGGACAAAATAGGTAAAAAGGCGCGTCAGTTTGCATGTTTACTGGTCAATTCGTCCAGCTACTTGGCGTGGCCGCAGCAAATAGGCCCGATGCGGTGCCAGGTAAATCGTTTGCGGGAGTTTCAAGGGGACTCCAATCTTGCGACGACCTGCGGTCACATCGCGATGCAGTTGATGTTGCACGGATATCGGCGAAGGCCCTGCACTCGAAGACGCCTCCAAGGTTGGCCACCGGCCCATCGATTTCGTGGAATTGCGCGCCCCGGACTGGGCGCCGACCGCGCAAGTGTGCCCGAAGTAGGCGTTGCCGAAGAAAGAAATCGTCCTTCAAGGAAGAGGAATGGGGAAATTGAAATGTGTGACGCCGCGATTAGCCCCTGCGGTCGACGAGGACGAAGCGGCCCTTGCCACCCCGTTCGTCAGATGTCTCGTGCGGGTGATCCGTGCCCAGGAAGCCTACTGCTTGTGGGAAGGCAAATCGGACGCCGCGCTGCTGGCGGACTTCATCGTCACCAAAAAACAGTGCCGTGCGATTCCTGGCATCGGCTATCCCGATCCGGACGTGCTGTGGAGGCTCGACATGTTTTACACCGCCGTCGGGCTTGCGATCGCGGAGCGTTTTCGCCCGGTGACATCGCCAATCATGGAGATGAGAACCGTAAGGCCTCCGGGCGCGTGCGCTTCGGGGCCAGGCGTTTGCTCGTTCTGTCCTGATGTCGATCGGTTCGGCTTCGAGACTTTCCGGCAACTCGCGGAAGCCGGTAGCAAACTGGTCGACGATGCGACAGCAGACACTGAGCCCTGTGCCGGCGTGGCGATGGCGTGATGAAAACCGGAGACGGATTAATGTCAGATCTCGAGGAGTTGCAGAAGAAGGTCCGCAGGCTGCAATCGCGTGCGGGAACTGCGAAGATGGAGCTGCACGATCTTGCCGAGGACCTCCCGGTCAACTGGACTGAGATCAAGGCGGTTGCCGCAAAAACGTTCGCCGTTTTTGCCGAGTGGGACGCTGCCAAGAGGGACCTCGCTGCGCGGGAGAATTCGCGATGACGAACGCTTTCGTCACCCGCGACGGATCCGCCTGGATGCCGCAGTATCTCACCGCTATCGACGGCACGACCTGCATCGGCTGCGGCCGTTGCTTCAAGGTCTGCTCGCGCGAGGTCATGCACCTTTACGGCGTCGATGACGCTGGTGAAATCCTCGGCCGCTGCGACGGCGAAGACGACGATTTCGATGGCGAGCTCAATCGCATGATCATGGTCGTCGACCATGCTGGCCGCTGTGTCGGCTGCGGAGCCTGCGCACGCGTCTGCCCGAAGAACTGCCAGACACATGTTGCGGCCGACAAGATCACTGCGTGACATGGCCGACAAACCAGGAGAACGGAGTTGCCCTATAGAACCTTCTGTCTCGTCCTGTGGCTGGTGCTGTGTGCCGTCGCCTCGAGCGTCTACGTCGCTTCGCATTCCATCCGCGCAGTGGTGGTCACGACACTTGCTTGTTCGTTGCTCCTTCAGCTGACCTATTTCGCAAGCGTGCTCTTTCTGGTCTGGCGATCCGGCTGCGCTAGCAGGGGCTGCAAGAACGGAACATTTCGGTCGTTGCAAGAAAATCCGATTGCGCCGAACGACAATGAGGTGGCCGATGGATCCTCAGACATGCCTCAGCGTCTTGCAATTGGCCGCATGTCGCGATTTCGTTGAGGCGCGGTGGCAAGACCAACATTTCAGTCATCCAGTCCCCGCAGAATGCAACTCTTCAGTTCGACCTGCAGTGGGAGTCGATCGTAGCAGGTTGCATCCCCGACCGCTTGATTGTGAGACGCTGGATATAATGATCGGCCTTCCTTGAGCATCGGACAACGCCGCGTGCCGCAAAAGCAAACCCGCCTCTTAGCCGACCCTGCAAGCTAGGTTTTTGCCGGAGACAACATGCTTCAAAAGTTCGAGCGCTACCCGCTCACCTTTGGACCGACGCCCATCGAGAAACTCGACCGCCTTGGCAGGCATCTGGGGGGAAAGGTGGAAATCTACGCTAAACGTGAGGACTGCAACTCCGGACTCGCATTTGGCGGAAACAAGTTGCGCAAGCTCGAATACATCATCCCAGACGCCATCGCCTCAGACGCCGATACGCTTGTTTCCATCGGCGGCGTGCAGTCCAACCACACGCGCATCGTGGCCTCGGTCGCCGCCAGGATTGGCATGAAATGCCTCCTGGTTCAGGAGAGCTGGGTCCCACACGAGGATGCCGTTTATGACCGTGTCGGCAACATTCTTCTGAGCCGCATCATGGGAGCAGAGGTGCATTTGGTCGACGAGGGCTTTGACATCGGGATTCGCCGCAGTTGGGAAAATGCGCTCGATGAGGTCAAGGCGAGGGGCGGCAGACCCTATGCAATACCAGCTGGCGCGTCCGTCCACCCATATGGTGGTCTCGGCTACGTGGGGTTCGCGGAGGAGGTGCGCGCTCAGGAGAAACAGCTTGGGTTCGCATTTGACTTTATCGTGGTTTGCACCGTCACGGGCTCGACACATGCCGGCATGCTCGTCGGATTTGCCAACGATGGTCGACATCGCAATGTCATCGGTATCGATGCCTCTGCCACTCCAGCGCAAACCAAGGCGCAAGTGCTGTCAATTGCCGAACATACAGCGGAGCTCGTCGATCTCAAAATGGGACTGGTCGAGGAAGATGTGGTGTTGCTCGAGGAGTACGCTCACCCCTGTTACGGCATTCCCTCATCGCAAACCAAGGATGCTATTCGTCTGTGCGCGCGGCTCGAGGGTATAATTACCGATCCCGTTTACGAGGGAAAATCGATGCAAGGGATGATCGACCTGGTCCAGAAAGGCTTTTTTGCCGAAGGTTCGAGGGTCCTTTTCGCGCATCTCGGCGGTGCGCCGGCGATCAACGGCTATAGCTACAGCTTTCGCAACGGCTGAGCCGTACGGACCGTGTCAGAAATGACCCGGCTGGGCGTTAGACATCGACTCAGAAAAATCAGACGTATGCAAACAATGTTGCGTAGCTAACCGCCTGCCCTGAACGCTCGACATGTTAGCCTTTTTTTGTTGTAGTTTGACCCGCGAAGCGGCCTTCATACCCACGAACCGGCGTGCCCAGAGTTTGCTCAAAAATCAGCTGGCAAATTTTCATCCCAGTCCGCAGCTTGACCGGTACTTTATTGTGATTGACCATTTCGAGCCGGATCTGGCCGGCGAAGCCTGCATGGATGGTCGGGGCGGTTAGATGAATTCCGATCCCTAATCTGGCAAGAGAGCTTTTCCCCTCAACGCGAGCAGCTATCCGAGACTGGAACTTCAATTCCACGAACTCGCGCGTCCAAGCCAGGATCATGTGGTGGGGCGGAAATTCAAACCCGTGATCTTCATCGATATCGACGGGCGTCGTGATTTCCGCCATTACCTCTTCGTGATTGTATCCCTTCTGCGAAGGATCAATAGAGAGGTTAATGCCTGTCTTCTGGTCTTTGAAAAGGGTCAGACGTCGATCAAGCGTTAGATCGAGGCTGGTCGAGCTGTAGAAGGAGATGTCAGGGGCGGGGTCGATAATGATCGCTTCGTTTTGCAAAGCGATCTGGATTTCCCTGTCAGTCAGTATCATCCCGCCCCTCCATGTCTATTCTACCGATGCTTGTGGCACCCATACTCTCCATGATCCGTTGATGGTTTCACGCGGAAGCTCAACAAGCAGGTTCGAATCATGGCTATTTATCGGATAGCCAATCTCCAATTTATTGTCCTTAAGTGAACGTTGATTCACAACCAAATGTTCAGCGCCGGTAGTGGTGTCCACAGAAACGACTACCTCACTAGGGTGCGTCGCAGGACCTACGTGCCTAACCCGAACCTTCATTGATTTAACCTCCTCAGCCAGGCTGCGTATGATTTTTGAACCCAAGTTGATCTAGGGCGGGTGATTTGCCTATCCATCGCACTTGTTTTCAACAGTTTCCTTGCCCCAGGCTTGCACCGGAACAAAGTGAGAACAAAATGCCAGTTTTTGGCCAACTGGTCGAATCACGTTTTGTTCTGAGTGTCGAAGGACGGGCGTTAACAGCCCGTTAACCCAATGCGAACGGCCCACCTTGTGGAGGGGCGGGCCGCTCTTGGGTTCTGTGTTTTCAGCTTGTCTTCTATGGGGTGCCAATGTCTCTACGAGACTACATGTTGACCCGATATCGGTGTCAGGCACAAGCGCTACGCCCGTTCGTCGGGTTTGTCAAATATAGGCGCCCCCGGCTAGGAGCCGCCGCAACGGCTGCCGGCCGGGAAATTAACGCGCAAGGATTCCGCACTGTTTTTCCCACTCGTCACGCCCCCACGAGGGCGCCAAGATCCTCACTTGAAAATCGCGACTTTGCCCAATGGGCCGAGGTCTTCGGCGTCGCAACCTCACTTCTCGATTGCCTGCTTCCACCACGCGGTTGTCTTCCAGATCGAAGGATAGTGCTATCGGCTCCGGCAGCAAGCCGAGTTCTTGTCCCAACACACGCGATAAAAAGCTTCCATCACGCTGCCGACAATAAATCCACGATGGCGGCCGTGCAGCCGGCCACCGAAAGTGGACACCACTCCACGATAGCCTGAGCGGCGAAACTGGGGAACTTCGGCACTTCCTTGAATGATCCGCGTCGTCTACCAGGCGCTCGGCGTCGATGTTAAAGGCCGAAAACTGGCGGTCGAGATGGATGCAAAGCTGAAGGCAGCCGAAAAGCAGGCCGCAGCGATCAAGGAACGCGAGCATGTTCGTGCTGCCGGCACAAGACGGCAAGATCTTTGCCGCGGGCAGCGACACCGCAGGCGACGGTATCATTAGCCTGTCAATGCGGTAGAGGGGTTCTCCAGCTACAAGCAGATGTCCGATGAGGCGATCGTCACTGCCAGCGGATGTGATCCTGCCGATGAAGAATGCCGGGCCGCCGATCTCGCAGGACGAGCTGTTCGCGAACCGCTCCATCGCCTCGAACCACTGGCATAGCCCGCACGAAAGAGGCTGAACACAATACGATCCCAGGATCTAGGTCAGGCTTACGTCAGGTGCAGGGGGTATGTTCGGCGTCGAAGCGCGCACTGTTGTGCAATAACGACAATCCGCACTTGCTCAGCGGCGAACTGGTTCGTCGCCGCGCAGTGTGATGAGTTCCGCCCTGCTGCGTCGAAACAAAGCGGTGCGGCCGTCGCGGCGGTACCGTGTGTGCCAAGCGTTGTAACCGACATTGTCGCCTACAGAGGAGACGAATTTTGACGGGAGTTGGCCGACGTTTGAATGCGCCCAGCGGATCAGGCACGCACTGGTCCCGTGCTGAATCAGATCAGGGCAGTGGAAAGGATGGCTCGGCGTTCGGTTCTGTCGTGCAGGGCTTGCGCTCCCGCGATCGAGAGTCAGGATCGTCCTCCGTTCAACGGCCGCCTTCGACCACCGATGTCGGGCGCCGCACGTCAGCCGATTCCTCCGTTAACGCGCGTGATGGCCGGCCCCTCGACTTGCCGCAACGGGAAGAAAGTTCGGCGCGTTGGAGTACCGAGGGCCGCGGTGCCGACCCGTCCAGGAGTTCACAACCACGTCTCCCTTCGTCGCGCAGGCAACCCGTATCCGGCCTGGAGCGCAGACCTAAACGAAGGCGCCTGGATGATGTTGCCACCTTGGGCGAGCAAACCGCAATCTCAGAGGTACAATCGAACGAAGCTCTACACGCGATTTACTACGCCCACGACATCGTGGGATTCTCATGCGCAGTGGTGGAGCATGACAGACGGCTGCAGGAGGCGGGCGACGAGATCCATGCAGCCTTCCTGCAAAAGGCCGCCGCACAGTTCAAAAATCAATTCGTCCCTCGCTTCGACGACGATATCCGCCGCGGGAAATCGTGGGGCTACGCCACGGCATGCAACGCGGTGAGTCGCGAGACCGGAGGTCAGGAAGGTATCGAAGCTTGCAAGGCGATGGCAGCTCGGGTGTCGCAGCTTCGTAATGCATCATTACGTGAAGTCGACCCCAAGGCCCTTTCGCTCTTGGCGGCATCATTTAGTCGGAATCCGCAGTCGAAAACATGCCGCAACGGAACAATCAGAATCGCCGAATTTTGCCGCGATGATGGCAGGGCACTGGGGGCGCTGAATAGTCAAAGTCTATCGTTGCTGGTGAACGGTTTCAGCAAGTGGCCGGAATGTCCGGAAACTCGTGCCGGCACTGAAGCCGTGGCCGGTGAGGTCCGTCGCCGCACCGACCGGCGTTTCCGGCTCGCTGATTTTAAGCAGCAGCATCTTGCGAACCTCGTAAACGGTTTTAGCAAGTGGCCGGAAGAGGAGTGGTCTCGCCAGGCCTCCGGAGCGATTGCCGGTGAGGTTGTTCGCCGCACTCGCGATGACTTCGGGCTCTCTGCTTTTAATCACCAGGACTTGGCGAACCTCGTGAACGGTTTCGGCAAGTGCCCTGAACAGGAGGTCTTTTGCAAAGCCACAGTTGACATCGCGGGCGAGGTTCTTCGCCGAGACCGCCGTGCCGGGCTCTCTGAATTCACTAACCAGGAACTGGCGAACCTGGTGCAGGGTTTCAGCAAGTGGCCAGAAGAGGCGGCTTTTCGCCAAGCCGCAGGCGCGATAGCCGGCGAGGTCCTGCGTCGTGACCACCGTGCCCGGCTGTCTGATTTTACTCCGCAGCATCTTGCGCTGTTTGTGAACGGTTTCAGCAAGTGGCCGGAAGAGCAGTGGTCTCGCCAAGCCATCGGGGCGATCGCCGGTGAGGTCGGCCGCGCCGCCGCCCATGGCGGGTCCGGGCTCTCTGCTTTTAATCACCAGGACCTGGCGAACCTGGTGAACGGTTTTAGCAAATGGCCGGACGGGGATGTCTATCGCCAAGCCACAGTCGCAATCTCTACAGAACTCTCTCGCCGCGCCGGCGAGCAAGGGCTCTCTCATTTTACCCCACAGGAGCTGGCCAACCTGGTGAACGGGTTCAGCAAAATCCCGCACGATGCGGACTATCGCCAAGCCACAGCCGCAATCGCCAGTGAGGTTATTCGCCGCGGCGTCCAAATTTCTGATTTTAATCACCACGACTTGACCAACCTGGTGAACGGTTTCAGCAAGTGGCCACAACAGGCGGACTGTCGCGATGCGACACGCGCGATCGCAAGTGACGTGTTTCGCCGCGCCGACCAGTTGCCTCATCTTACTCAGCAGGCGCTGGCGACATTCGTGAACGGTTTCAGCAAGTGGCCGGAAGAGGCGGCGTCTCGCCAAGCCGCAGTCGCGATCGCCGGCGAGGTCAGTCGCCGTGCCGAGCGCGGCGAGTTCGAGCTCTCTGAGTCTGATCCCCAGGACCTGGTGCACCTGGTGAACGGCTTCAGCAAATGGCCGCACGAGGCGGGCTGTGGCAGCGCCACTGCGGCAATCGCCGGTGAGGTCCGTCGCCGCCCCGACCGGCTCTCTGCTTTTGATCACCAGGGTCTGGCAAACCTTGTGAACGGCTTCAGCAAGTGGCCGCAAGAGGCGGCATCTCGCCGAGCCACCAGCGCGATCGCCAGCGAGATTCTTCGCCGCGGCGCCCGCCTCCGTGACTTTGCCCACCAGCACCTGGCTAATCTGGTCAATGGTTTCAGCAAGTGGCCGGAGCGGGCGGACTGTCGCGATGCAATGCGCGCGATCGCCGGTGAGGTCTTTCGCCGCGCCGACCAGTTCCCTCATCTTGCTCAGCAGGCGCTGGCGACATTGGTGAATGGTTTCAGCAAGTGGCCGGAAGAGGCCGCCTCTCGCCATGCCACAGTCGCGATCGCCGGTGAGGTTAGTCGTCGCGCCGCGCGCGGCGACGTCGGACTCGCTGATTTTAATCGCCAGGACTTGGTGCACCTGGCGAACGGTTTCAGCAAATGGCCGCAAGACGCGGGCAATCAGCAAGCAACGGACGCGATAGCGCATGAGGTCCTTGCCCGCCGCGCCCGACTGTCTGATTTTACGCCCTCGCACCTGGCGAATCTGGCGAACGCTTTTAGCAAGTGGCCGAACGGGGCGTATTGTCGCGAGGCGACAGCCACAGTCGCGGAGGAAATCCGCCAACGCCAGGTCTCCGATTTTGCTCCGCACGAGCTGGCGAACCTGGTCAACGGTTTCAGCAAGTTGCCGGAAGTGGCGGCATCTCGCCAAGCCACCGCCGCGATAGCAAGCGAGGTCCTTCGCAGCCCCCGGCTCAAGGACTTTAATCAACAAGATCTGGCTAATTTGGTGAACGGTTTCAGCAAATGGCGGGAAGAGCCGAACTGTCGCGACGCCACGGTTGCGGTCGCCGACGAGGTCCGTCGCCGCCAGCTCTTTGACTTTGCCCCGCAGGGGCTAGCGAACCTGGTGAACGGTTTCAGCAAATGGCCGGAGGCGCCGGACTGTCGCGACGCCGCGGTCGCGGTCGCCAATGAGCTCGTTCGCCGCGGCGCCCAGCTCTCTGATTTTACCCATCAGCACTTGGCTAATCTGGCGAATGGATTCAGCAAATGGCCGGAGGCACCCGACTGTCGCGACGCCACCGTCGCAATCGGACGAGAAGTTCTTGACCGTGATATCCGGCTTTCTCCTTCGCAGGAGCTAGCGAACCTGGTGAACGCGTTCAGCAAGTGGCCAGATCAGGCGAAGTGCCAGCAAGCCACGATCGCGATCGCGCATGAGGTCTTTCTCCGCGCCTCTTTGCTCTCTGGGGTTGACCCGCTGGAGCTGGCAAATCTGGTGAATGGCTTCAGCAAATGGCCTGAAGCGCCGGAATGCCGCGATGCCACGTTTGCGATTGCGGGTGAACTCCTTCGCCGCGGCGCCCAACTTTCCAATTTTGCCCACCAGCACTTGGCTAATCTGGTGAATGGTTTCAGCAAGTGGCCGGACGGGGCGGACTGTCGCGATGCAACACGCGCGATTGCCGGTGAGGTCTCTCGCCGAGCCGAACTCTCTGATTTTTCCCCGCTGGGACTGGCGAACCTGTTGAACGGCTTCAGCAAGTGGCCGGATGAAGAGGGCTGTCGCAAAGCCGCGATCGTGATCGCCGGGGAAGCGCGTAAGCGCCAGTTCGCCGATTTCGCTCCTCAGGTCGTGGCGACCTTGATGAACGGATTCACCAAGTGGCCGGAAGAGGAGGCGTGCCGGCAGTCCACGATGGACATTGCGCGCGCATTGGGCACGCGAGGGCAACGATTCGGTGTGTTCACCACCCCCCAACTGACTATTCTCGCCAATGCTCTGTCACGAATGATCATGAGGGCAGAGGACAGCGGGGACATTCCGGACGCTGCTCTGCCGAAGGATCGTTTACATAAGCTCGCCCACCACCTGCACTACGACAGTGACCGCCTGGCACAGGCTGGCGTTCTGCACATCACAACCATTTTCAAGGCGCTGGGTAAGGCTCGGCTGTCTGATGATTTCGGTTTGCTAGCACCGACAGGCTTGAACCGGCTCGCGGAATTGCGTCAAGCCCCTGAATTTACGGCCCAGAACGATCTGGAAACCATGGGTAATCTGTGTGCTGCTCTGCTGCCGCTGGCGCGCAGCCCGCAAAAGGCTCTGCGCTGGCACCGCACGCAGGCCCTCAATCTGCTCAACGACCTCCAACCCGTGGTCGAGCAGAAGATCGAGGCGCATCTGAGCGCAAGCGATGCGGAACGGACCCGCGGGCCGCTCGCCAGCCGCTGCCCCGCCTTGTCGATCTATCAGACGCTTAAGGCCCGCGCGGTCCTGGAGAGATTGTTCAGGCCACCGTATGTCGAGGGCAAGAAGTCCGATTTGCGGGTGAGGCAGCAAGAGCTTGAGTTCAAGACCAAGGAGATCCTGGACAGCACGCGCGGCCTCATAGAAGGCGACCTGTCCAGCATGAGCTGGAACCTGATCGCGCAGATCGAGGCGGAAAGTCCAGTTGACGCGCTCGACTTATTCATGGAGCAGGATGCGGCGGCGATCCAGGCCCAACATCCTGCGTCGGTGTTCGACGTGCATCAGGTCTTGCGAAGCATGGATCACGAACCCAGACCGCCGCAGGGTGAGGCGGGACTGATGCAACTGCCTGTGGTGGACATGCAGGGCCGGCCTCTGGCCACGGAACCGGAGAAACGGTATTCGATTTTTCATCGGCTGACCTCGGGAGCTTTGCCGGTCGTTGCGGTGCAGCTGCCAGGAACCCCGAGCGCCTTCATGCTGGCGCGCACGGTGAACGTCAACGGTGTGCCATACCGCATGGACCTGTTCGGCGGCAGCAAGTTGAAGCCACCGCGATTGACCGTGTCTCAGATCGCAGCCCGTGCTCCAGGCGACGCAGCAAAACCTTCCGGGGGAAAGCTGCTGGCCATTCCCTATGCCGATACCGCACCGGGCACCGCCTTCGAGCAGCTGTCGCGTGCCTGGGCTCCTTTCAAGGAGGCATATTATTACACTCAGCGCAGGGGTTTTGCCGCGCCGCCGGCAATCAAGGGCCTGGGGGTTCACGACTACGCGCTGGAAGGCGCCTTCAAACTGTCGCTGCTGCCGGATCGCCCCGCCAACCAGGAGCATCCCTTCAGGCTGACTGGGCCGGAGGGCCCGATCGCCTTGCGACCACATGACGGCTGCGGCTTCATCAGGGCCTCGCTGGCCGAACGTATGCCGGCTGTTCGTCGCGCCGGCGAGCAGGAAGGTCCTGATCGCGTGCCTGCCTATGGTGAGGGAAGGAAATCATGCCTGCCAGTCTCGGCGCTGCAACATTATCCGCGCGGCGAGCAAGTGGCGGATGAGGCGCGAGAGAAAGCCATGACCTGGCTCGAGAGCCGACAAGGCCAAGAGCTGTCGGCTGAAGATCTGTTTCGCACCGTGACCGCCGGACATATCGACGGTCCCGGTGC
>NZ_JBWGIO010000029.1:0-44463 GCF_057784215.1 Mesorhizobium sp. CNPSo 4661
GATCTTGCGAAGCAGATGATCAGCCGGAACCAGCTGATCCAACGTTACCATCTCAAGCGCGGTCTGTTCGGGGGCGGGTCGCTTCAACATGACCCAGGGAATCAAAAACCCCCGGCTAACGCCAGGGGTTTGTCAGCAGTCTGAAGCGGGGCATGTGCCCCGCTTTTTGTTTTCCGAGAAACGCGCTGACGCGATCAGTTCGCGGTCTTGGCCTTGTCCTGCTCGTCCTTGAGCTTCTTGGCGAAGTCCTGGTTGTTCTTGGCGACGAAGTCCTGCAGCTTCTTCTGCCGGTCCTCGATGTCCGACTGCTGCAGCGGCGGGCCGTCATAGGCGCCGCTGAAGCCGCTGAGCGCGATCTTGATTGGGTTCGGCTGGTTCTGGAAGTTGATCGAGGTGAGCGTGATGCCCTGCCCCTTCTTGAAGGAAGCGACGAGCTGGTCGCTCAGCGGCACTTCCGCCACGCAACGGTCCGGGAAGCAGATCACATAGTCGAGCTTCTGCGCCTTGCCGGCATCGATCTGCAGCGCAATGCCGGGAGGCACGAGGCGGCCGGTCGGGACCGTGACCTGGAAGACCTTGCGGTTCACCTTGCCCTTGAGCTCGATCAGGCTGACGCCGGTGACGAGCTGGCCGTTGCCGGCCGTGACGATGTTCTGCACATTGCAGATGTCGACGTCTTCCTGCTTGGTGCAGGCCTTGAACCAGCCCTGAGGAATCTGCGGCTGCTGTTGGGCCGAGGCGGTGACAAGCCCGGCGCCCAGAACGCCGACCACGCCTGCGGCCAGCACCGAAAGGCGGTACGCGTTGATCGTCATATGGTGCACTTTCCTCTCAAATGATCCCGGGGACCGGCTTCTTCGCGCCGTGTGGTCCAGCTACCTGTTGCCCAAATGAGGCAACAGGATGACTTCGGAGCGCGTGTTACACTGCCAGCGGCGCCGAATCCAGCCCGGTTTCCGCGATTTCTTCGCGGTTCCTCTCCCAATGGCGAGCGTCGGTCAGCGCGGGAGCGGCTGAACCCGATTCCCATTCAGGCACCGATTCAATCGGGTAAGGAAATGCTCTACGGTGCATGGCGAATCACAAAGCCGCCCGGCAAGGAGACGGTCATGGACCGCGTTCTCGTTCGGCTGATCGCCGCGACCTCGTTTCTGGCTCTTTCGCTCCTTCCGTCACAGTCGGAGCCGAAGCACGGCATAGCCATGCAAGGCGAGCCGGCACTGCCGCCCGACTATCAGCATTTCGACTACGTCAATCCGGACGCGCCGAAAGGCGGAAGCGTCACTTATTGCGTCGTCGGCTCGTTCGACAACCTCAACCCCTTCATCCTGAAAAGCCTGCGCACCACGGCGCGCGGCATGATCGACACCGTTTACGGCAATCTCGTCTTCGAGCCGCTGATGCAGCGCAGCTATGACGAGCCTTTCAGCCTCTATGGGCTGCTTGCCGACAGCGCCGACATGGATCCGGAGCGCAAGAGCATCGAGTTCCATCTCAACCCCAACGCAAAATGGTCGGACGGGCAGCCGGTGACGCCGGAGGACGTGCTGTTCACCTATGACGTCTTCACCGACAAGGGCCGCCCGCCCTACAGCGACCGCATGAGCATGATCGCCAAGCTGGAGAAGACCGGCGACCACAGCGTGAAATTCACCTTCAACGACAAGGCCAACCGAGAATTCCCGCTGATCGTCGCGCTGACGCCGATCGTCCCGAAGCATGCCTTCGACAAGGACACGTTCGACAAGACCACGCTGAAGCCGCTGATCGGCAGCGGGCCCTACACCGTGGACAAGGTGCTGCCGGGGCAGCGCATCGTCTTCAAGCGCAACCCGGGTTATTGGGGCAAGGACACTCCGTCGAAACGCGGCTTCGACAATTTCGACCAGATCACCATCGAGTATTTTCTGAACGCCAACGCCAAGACGGAAGCGTTCAAGAAAGGAATCTGCGCCCTCGACGACGAGACCGATCCGGTCAAGCGTGAGCGCGACATCGACTTTCCGGCCTTCCGAAGGGGCGACGTTAAGGAAGAATATTTCAACACCGGCATCCCCCCGGTGGTGACCGGCTTCCTGTTCAACACCAGGCTGCCGAAGTTCGCCAACCCGGTCGTGCGCCGCGCCCTCGGCATGCTCTACGACTTCGAATGGGCGAACAAGAACCTGTTCGGCGGCAAGTTCAACCGCACCATGAGCTACTGGCAGAATTCCGAGCTGTCCGCGCTCGGCCACCCGGCCGACGACCGCGAAAAGGCGCTGCTTGCCCCCTATCCAGGCCGCGTGCCGCCAGATGTGATGGACGGCACCTGGCACCCACCCGTGACCGATGGTTCGGGTCAGGATCGCAAGGTGCTCAAAGCCGCCTTCGAATTGTTGAGGAGCGCCGGCTTCCGTGTGCAGGACGGCAAGATGCTCGACCCGCAGGGAAACCCCTTCAACTTCGAGATCCTGACCTCGTCGCAGGATGAGGAGCGGCTGGCTTCCATCTATCAGCGCACCCTGGAGAAGATCGGCATAGGCGTCGGCATCCGCACCCTCGACGGCGACCAGATCCAGTCGCGCAAGCAACGCTATGACTTTGAGGTACTGATCGGCACCAGCGGCTTCAGCAATTCGCTGTCGCCCGGCAGCGAGCAGCTCGGCCGTTGGGGATCGGTCGCCGCGAAGACGGAAGGATCGTTCAATCTCGCTGGCGTCGCCGATCCGGCTATCGACGCCGCGATCGACGCCATGTTGAACGCCCGCACCAAGGAAGACTATGTCGCGGCGGTGCGCGTGCTCGACCGGCTGCTGATCTCAGGCAACTACATCGTGCCGATGCAATACAACACGCAGCAATGGCTCGCCTACTGGAGCTATCTGGAACATCCGCAAAAGACCCCCATATTCGGCTATCAGCTGCCGACCTGGTGGCGAAAGCCCAACTGACGCCAGAGCGTGATGCCGAAAAGTGTGAAGCGGTTTTCGGACGACATCATGCTTTATATCTCTTTGATTGAGAGCCGAGCCCAATCGGGACCGAACAGGAGACGAGCATGAGCGCCGAGAACTCCATCACCGTCGATGTCGTGTCCGATGTCGTCTGCCCCTGGTGCTTCATCGGCCAGAAGCGGCTGGACAAGGCCATTGCTTCCGCGAGCGATATCGACGTGCATGTCCGCTGGCGGCCGTTCCAGCTCGATCCGACCATCCCGCCTCAGGGTATGGATCGCCGCCAATACATGCTCGGCAAGTTCGGCAGCGAGGAACGCATCCAACAGATCCACGCGCGCATCGAGCCGCTCGGCGAGGCCGAGGGCATCCATTTTGCCTTTGGCGCCATCAAGGTCGCTGCCAACACGCTGGACGCTCATCGCGTCATCCGCTGGGCGGGCGCCGCGGGTGAAGATGTGCAGAACCGGCTGGTGCGCCGCCTCTTCCAGCTGAATTTCGAGGAAGGCGTGAACATCGGCGACCATGCCGTGCTGGTGAAGGCTGCTGGCGAGGCCGGCATGGATGCGTCGGTGGTCGAGACGCTGCTGCCGACCGATGCCGATGTCGAGGCAGTCCGCAACGAGATCGCCACCGCTTCGCGCATGGGCATCACCGGCGTGCCCTGCTTCCTGCTCGAAGGCAAATACGCGGTGATGGGCGCGCAGGATGCCGACACGCTTGCCGACGCCATCCGCCAGGTGGCCCAGGCCAAGGCGCGCGGCGAGCTGGAAACCGCGAGCTGAATGTTCAGTCAGCGCAATCGGGACGGAGGGTTACGGCGAAGCCACCGTACCTGACGCCATGCGCTTTCCTGGAATCGTGCTCCTACTTCGCGGTCGCTTTGGCCTTGCTCAGGAAGAAGCCGTGGCCACCGCCGCCCGTGCAGCTTAGCCCCTTTGTCGACGACTGGCAGGAAAACGGCCCCCTGCTCCAGCTGTTGCCGTAGCCAAGCTTGGTTACGTCGCCGCAACAGCCCTGCTCGCCGGGATTCTTGATCAGTGTCGCCGGTCCTTTAGGCCCCAATATCACGGTCACGTAGCTCGGTTCGACGCGCGAGCAGGAAAGCTCCGGCCCGCCATCCCGCGGCCGGTAGGTGCTGGTGCCGCCCTTCGGCGTATAGATGCAGCCAATATTGCCGGACGGGGTGTTGAACTCGATCTGGCCCCCGGCGCTTGCCGGAATGCTCTGGCTGGCGGCATGTGCCGCGGACACCCAGGTGAAAACGGTGAGCAGCGCGGCCGCAACTGAACGTGCAGGCATGTCATCCCCCTCCGACATAGACCAACATCTGGCAGGTTCGGCCCGCTGGGCCGCGTTGTCAAACCCCGTTCCGTCTCGAAACACGATCTGGTGAATCGCCTTCTACGCCGCGCTGAGCTAGAATCGCGTGGGTTTAGCTGATTTGAGGGGGCGCTGAATGGCCGTCAGGCGTCGCGCATTGTTGCTGCTGTGCTTGCCTTTCGCCCTCGGGCTGCCGCTGGCATTGCAGCGCGTGTCCGCCGAGGAGGCCGTCATGTCGGCCACCTTCGAAGGCAAACCCTGGACAGCGTCCTTTACCTTGGCCCAGACGATGCAGATGGGCGGCAAGCCGATGCTGAACCTGTCGGGGACGGAACAGGGCTCGCCGACCATGACCTTCAATTCTATGCTGGTCTTGAAGGATCCGAACGACCTTGCCGGCAGCTATGCGCTCAAGGCCGGCTCAGCCGCGAATAGCGCCAACTTCAACATCCTCGATTCCGGCGCCATGGTCGGCCATGTCCGTTTCGGCAGCGGCGAGATCGTCATCGACAGATACGACGCTGCCAGCAAGACCATTTCCGGCCACTTCAACGCCTCTGGAAAAGACGAATCGGGAAAACCTGAAGAGCTCAATGACGGTAAGTTTTCGGGCATTCCGGTCACCGCGCAGTAGCCATTTCGGCTGATCGGCGCCTCTTTTTCGTTCACAAACCCGTGTTTTTCGCTTCCGTAAGGGAAGCTTTTCGCCAGCTGACGCACTCACTGTTAACGCGCTGGAATAAAAGACGAAATCGGCGCGATCGATGGTCAATCGGCGTTGCCTTCCTGTTGCCATCGCGCCACGGCAGGTAACCCTGTTCACATTGCCCGGCAGAAAATTAATGGAAAATGATCAATTGGTGTTACCCTGTGTAACAAAACTAGAAAGGTTTGGGCGGGATCGTGACTGGGGTCGGTAGACCGCGACGTACAGTACCGGAGCAAACATCCAACGAGGCAAGGACCTCGTCCCTGACGCCGGTATCGTCGATGCGTACATTCTGGGGGCTGATGCGAGCCTACTGGTTCTCTGACCGGTGGAAGGAAGCCTGGACACTCACCATCGTCATCGCGCTGCTGACGGCATTGTCCAGCAAGGCTGGCGTCTGGTTTGCCGTGGCGCTGGGCGAGCTGGGCAATTCGATCGCCTTCCTCCACGACGCCGCCAACACCCATCCGTTGCAGACCATCCTGACCAATGCCGGCATATTGGTGCTGCTGGTCGTGCTGAAGGATGCCGTCTTCACCGGCGTGCGCAATCTCGTTTCAACGACCTTGCACCGCAAATGGCGGGGTTGGCTGAACAATCAGTTCAACCAGGCCCTGCTCGACGGCAACCACACCCATTTCCATGCCCAGCACGGTTCGGCCGCCGGCGGCATCGTCGCTCCGGACAACATCGACCAGCGCATCCAGGAATCGATCAAGGATATGACCGGCGGCGCGATCGGGCTTGCCATGGGTGTGCTGGGTGTCGCGACTTCGCTCTATTTCATCGGCGAAAACCTGATCGGGTCCTCGGTGGAGGTCAAGGGCCTGGAATTCCTGGGCAGCTACGGCACCGCCGTGCTGGCTTTCCTCGCCGTCGCCATCTACGTGCCGCTGAACACCTGGATCGCGGTCAAGCTCGGCCGCCTGCTCGAGCGGCTCAATGTGCGCATGCAGCAGGCCGAGGGCAGCTACCGCAGCGAGCTGACGACATTCCTGCGCCGCAGCTTCCACGTCGCCGCCTCGCATGGCGAGGGCGTGCAGAAGTCGATGCATGACCGGCTCTATGTCGACATCGACAAGACATGGGGGCGGCTCAACGTCGTCAACACCAGCTACACGTCGTTCGAGCTGATCTACAATTTCGTCGGCGCCCGCATCGTTGCCTACGCGCCGGGCCTCGTGTCGTTCATCCACAACCGCCTTGACTACAAGGGCTACATCACCGGCTCCGAAATGGTCGCCCAGTTGATCAGCCAGTGCTCGTGGTTCATCCATGTGATGCCGGCGATCGCGACGCTCAGGGCCAACAGCCAGCGCGTCACCGAACTCGCCAACGCCATCGAAAGCGTCCAGCATCCGCGCGAATTCTATCAGCAGACCGGCCGCTCGGACTTCAGCTACGCTGCCCAGAACCCGGTGTTCGGCCTGACCATCCAGAAGCTGGAGCTGGCGCATCAGGGCGAGGACGCGACGCCATTCCTCAGCGCCGCCAATTTGCGTTTCCGCCGCGGCGAATGGACCTTCCTTAAGGGCGAGTCCGGCTGTGGCAAGACTTCGCTGATCAAGGCGATCAACGGCCTGTGGCCATATGGCCGCGGCACCGTCGTCTTTCCGGAGGGCGTGGCGAGCTTCTACGCCGCGCAGGAGGTCAAGCTGCAGCAGGTTTCGCTGAAGCAGCTCGTCTGCCTGCCGGGCTCCGAGAACGACCATAGCGACATGCAGGTCGCGGCCGCCCTGCACAAGGCCGGCCTCGGCGACTTCATCGAACATCTGGCCGACGAGAGCCGCGAGGGCAAGATCTGGGATCAGGTGCTTTCGGGCGGCCAGAAGCAGAAGCTGGTGGTCGCGCGCATCATCCTGCAGCAGCCCGGACTTCTCTTCCTCGACGAGGCAACCGGCGCGCTCGATCCCGAAGGCAAGGTCGCCTTCCACCAGGCGATCAAGGACAATTGTGCGAACGTCACCGTCATCAGCGTCATGCACGAGGCTGTGGCTCCGCGCTCGCTTTCCGGCGAGGAATTCTATCACAGCGTGGTTTCGATCGCCGACGGCGTCGCCACCAAGAAACCGCTTGCGCCCAGCCTGCCGCGCGAGCTCACCACCATTCTCGCGCAGCCGCGGCCTGTCGAGGACAAGTGGCTTCGCTTCCGCCGGCTGAAGCAGAAATAGCAATCATACCAAGTCTTTGGGCGAGACGATGTCTACGCCGATCACAGTCTCGCGATCCAGCGCTATCCGCGTGCGTTTTCCAATGTTCCGCGATTGACTCGGCAAAAACCGCTCCTATGTTGCGCCCGCTTGCAGAATTCAACCTACAGCCCCGCGCGTCACTTGGACGCGCAAAGGACGCTGTAGAAACTTAGAATTTGCGCATGATCCTTTCCGAAAATCGAAAGCCGATTTTCGGGATCATGCGCGAAGCCGGCGAGCAGAAAGGTCAACCCGCCATGCCTGGCGACAGTCACAGTCGAACGCAACCGCCGTCCGCCCTGACGTGACCTGACGGCTCACGTCCTGCCGGACGGCAAGGAGTGAGCCATGAACGAATTCGCACCCGTACTGGACGACGAAGCCGTCGCCGTCGCCCGTGTTCTTGCCAACGATCACGTCGCCGACGTCGTCGAAGCCCTCAACCGTGAGCCCCGCGAGACAGCCATCGAGCTGCTCTGCGCCGTGCCGTTCGAGCGGCTGGTCGAGATTTTCGACCAGCCGGAGCTCGAAGCAGCGCCGGAACTCGCCGAAGCCCTGCCCCGCCCGAAGGCAAGCAAGCTTCTGACCGCGATGTCGGTCGACCGTGCCGCCGACATTCTGCGCGAGCTGGACGAGCCGGCCCGCTCGGAACTGCTCGGCGCCTTGGCGCCGCCGCTGCGCGCGACGCTGCTGTCCATCCTGGGATATCCCGAAGGCAGCGCCGCCTCGATCATGACGACGGAATTCGTCAGCGTGCCTTCGGACTGGACGGTCGGGCGCACGCTCGACTACATCCGCAAGGTCGAGCGCACGCGCGAAACCATCTACGCCATCTACATCGTCGATCCGGAGACGCAGCTCCTGCTGCGGGCGACCGGATTGCGCCGGTTGATCACCGGCAATCCGGAAGATCCGATCCTGTCGGTGGCGCCCGATCGCGTGCCGGTGACGGTGACGCCGCTCACCGATCGCGAGAACCTGGCGCAGACCATCTCGAAATACGACCTGCTCGCCTTGCCGGTGGTCGACCATGGCAGGATCCTCGGCATCGTCACCGTCGACGACATCATCGATACGATGATCGAGGAGACGACCGAGGACGTGCATCGTTTCGGCGGCATGGAGGCGCTCGACGAGCCCTATATGAAGATGAGCTTCCTCGCCATGATCCAGAAACGCGCCGGCTGGCTCTGCGCGTTGTTCCTCAGCGAGATGCTGACCGCCAACGCCATGCAGAGCTATGAGGGCGAACTGGAGAAGGCGATCGTGCTGACGCTTTTCATCCCGCTGATCATGAGCTCCGGCGGCAATTCCGGCTCGCAGGCGACGTCGCTCGTCATCCGCGCGCTGGCGCTGCGCGAGATCGGGCCGCGCGACTGGTGGCGGGTGGCCTTGCGCGAGTTGCCGACCGGGGTGGTGCTCGGCTCGATCCTCGGCGTGGTCGGCATCTGCCGCATCGCGCTTTGGCAGTATTTCGGCTTCTACGACTACGGTCCGCACTGGATGCTGATTGCGGCGACGGTGGGGGCTGCTCTGATCGGCATCGTCACCTTCGGCTCGCTATCGGGATCGATGCTGCCCTTCGCGCTGAAGCGGATCGGCTTCGACCCGGCGAGCGCCTCGGCGCCGTTCGTCGCCACGCTGGTCGATGTCACCGGGCTGGTGATCTACTTCTCGGTGGCGCTGGTGATCCTGCGCGGCACGCTGCTGTAGACTTGGGACTTATCGCCGCCGGCCATGCCGGCGGCGCTCCTCCAATCCGTGGCTCAGACCCGTTCGCCGTTCTTCACGCGATAGGTCGGCTTGTACATCGTCACCAGTTCCTCGGCCGCCGTCGGATGCACGGCCATGGTGCGGTCGAAATCGTCCTTGGTCAGACCCGCCTTCAGCGGAATGCCGAGAAGCTGCGCCATCTCGCCGGCATCGGGACCCAGAATATGGGCGCCGATCACTTTCCTGGACGCACTGTCGACCACCAGCTTCATCAGCATCTTCTCGTCGCGGCCGGACAGCGTGTGCCGCATCGGACGGAACGATGCGCGATAGATCTCGACATCGGGGTAGCGCTTGATCGCGTCGTCCTCCGAGAGGCCGACGGTGCCGATCTCCGGCTGCGAGAACACCGCCGTCGGAATGGTATCGTGGTCCGGCGCGGTCGGATTGTTCTTGAAGGCGGTCTCGATGAAGCACATCGCCTCATGAATCGCGACCGGCGTCAGTTGCACGCGATGGGTGACGTCGCCGATCGCCCAGATGTTGTCGACATTGGTGCGCGAATATTTGTCGACCACGATCGCGCCCGTCTTGCTGAGTTCGATGCCAACGCCCTCCAGGCCCATGTTCTCGGTGTTGGGAATACGGCCGATCGCCAGCATGACCTGGTCGACCGTCAGCGTCTGGCCGCTCGACAGCAGCACATCCAGCCTGCCTTCGGGGTTCTTGCGCACCCATTCCGAAACCGCGGGGCAGAGGATCTTGATGCCCTTCTTCTCCATGGTCTCGTGCAGCGAACGGCGCAGATCCATGTCGAAGCGGCTCAGGATCTCCTGGCCGCGATAGACCAGCGTGGTGTCGACGCCCAGGCCATGGAAGATGTTGGCGAATTCGACGGCGATGTAGCCGCCGCCCTCGATCATGATCGCTTTCGGCAATTGCTTCAGATCGAAGGCCTCGTTGGAGAAGATGCAGTATTCATGGCCTGACAGCGCCGGATGCGGCGCCGGACGTCCGCCGGTCGCGATCAGGATCTGGTCGGCGCTGACCGTGCGGTCCTCGGCAACCAGATAGATGCTGTGCTGGTCGACGAGCACGGCGCGCGAGTGAAACGTCTCGCCGCCGGAGCCCTCGACATTTCTCTTGTAGATCGCCTCGAGCCGCGCGATCTCCTTGTCCTTGTTGGTGACCAGCGTTTGCCAGTCGAAGCTCGCCTCGGGCACCGTCCAGCCATAGCCGGCAGCGTCGGCAAAATGCTCGGGAAACTGCGAGGCATAGACATAGAGCTTCTTCGGCACGCAGCCGCGGATGACGCAGGTGCCGCCGAAGCGGTATTCCTCCGCGATGGCGACGCGCTTGCCGAGAGCGGCCGCCACCCGGGCCGCCCTTACCCCGCCGGACCCGCCGCCGATGACGAACAGATCATAGTCATAACCAGCCATCGTGTGGGCTCCTGCGGATGAGAAAGACGGGTCACAGGTAGGCTGCAAAGCGGCAAAAGAAAAGCCCGGGCAAGCCCGGGCTTTGTGGTCCAGCAGCCGTCGGCCGGCAGACGCGGATCAGTTCTGCGAATCGTCGGCAGGGGCAGAATTGTCGGCGGGCGCCGAATTGTCCGCCGGAGCGGAACCGTCGGCGGGCGCAGTGGCGTCCGAAGCCGGCGCTGCCGGCGCCGCGGCCTTGGCTGCCGCGGCAAGCGTCTCTCCGACCTGCTGCGCAAGATCGCGGGCAACGCCATTCTGCCAGATGTCGGCCGCCTTCACGAGATCACGCGTCACCGCGGGGCCGCTGTCCAGCAGCTTCTTGCCGGCATCGGAACTATAGAAGGTGGCGATATCGTTGAGGTCCTTCTCGGAGAACACCTTGGCATAGGCGAGCGCCGCCTCCTTTTCGAGGTCGGCACGCCGCGAAGCCATGCCGAGCGCCTTCTCGGTCACGGTCTTGCCGATCAGCTCCTGCATGTCGGGGTTCTTCTGGATGAGCTGCGATTCCAGCGCAGCAGCCGCCTGCGGCAGGATATTGTCGAACGAGTCCGTAGCGTGGATCGCGGCGACAGCCGCGCGGGCGGCCTTCAGATGCGATTCGCTGACGTCCTGCGCAAACACCGGCGAGGACAGCGCAAGGACGGCCGAGGCCGCCAGAAGTGTCGAAAGGCGGCGAACTCGTTTAGGCAACATCATAGTCGGTAGAACTCCCTGGTTTCAGGCTGCATGGACGGTTTCGATACCGTCGCCGCCGGCGATGATGGCCGTTGACGCCAGCCCGATGAATAGACCGTGCTCGACAACGCCAGGAATGGCGAAGAGAGCATTCGAAAGCGCTCTTGTATCCGGAATGCGGCCAAAAGATGCATCGAGGATAAAGTGGCCGCCGTCTGTAACAAATGGCTGGCCCCCCGTCATCCTCAATGTAACCGGGCCGGAAAGCCCGAGCTCTGCCGCCGCAGCGCCGATCGCGATCTCGGTGGCGCGCAGGCCGAATTTGTTGACCTCGATCGGCAGCGGGAACCGGCCGAGGGTTGCGACCATCTTGGACTTGTCGGCAATGACGATCATGCGCTCGGACGCCGCCGCGACGATCTTCTCGCGCAGCAGCGCGCCGCCGCCGCCCTTGATCAGTGTCAGGTCCGGATCGACCTCGTCGGCGCCGTCGATGGTAAGGTCGAGTTCCGGCGTGTCCTCTAGCGTGGACAGCGGCACGCCGAGCTCGCGGCAGAGTGCCGCGGTTCGCTCCGAAGTCGGCACGCCGATGACCTTGAGACCGGTCGCAACCTTCTCGGCCAAGAGCCGCACGAATTCTTCCGCCGTGGTGCCGGTGCCAATGCCGAGCCGCATGCCGCTGCCGACATGGGCCAGCGCTGCCCGCGCGGCTTCGACCTTCAACTGCCTTGCATCCATTGGGAGGCCCCGATTTTGCCGGTTTCGCGCGCCTCCTAGCATTTTTGCCTGTCGCGTCAAAGGTTCGCCCTCAAAGGCCCCCATCAAATGCCGCGCTGTGGACCGATCGAGGCTTCTTGCTTGAACCCGGCCCAACCTGTATCGGCTCCGGCAATTCAATCGCTACAGGAACTACCCATGCCGCGCCCGATCATCGTGTTCGACCTCGACGGTACTCTGGTCGACACGGCGCCGGATCTGCTCGACAGCCTCAACCACAGCCTGGCGGCAAGCGACCTCGCCGCTGTCGACGAGACCGGTTTCAGGCGCTTCGTCGGCCATGGCGGACGCGTCATGATCGAACGCGCGCATGCCGCGCAGAACAAGGCGCTTGTGGCGGAGGAGCACGACCGGCTGCTGACGCTGTTTCTTGACCATTACACGCTGAACATTCCAGGCAAATCCCAGCCCTACCCTGGCGTCGTTGCCGCGCTCGACCGTTTACAGGCCGCCGGCTACCTGATGGCGGTCTGCACCAACAAATACGAAGCCAATTCCGTGGCGCTGATCGGCGCGCTCGGCCTGTCGAACTATTTTGCCGCGATCTGCGGCCAGGACACGTTCGCCTTCCGCAAGCCCGATCCGCGCCATCTCACCGAGACGATCCGCCTGGCCGGCGGCGATCCGCGCAGCGCCGTGATGGTCGGCGATTCGCAGACCGACATCGACACCGCCAAGGCGGCCGGCATTCCCGTGGTCGCGGTCGATTTCGGCTACACCGATCGCCATGTGCGCGAATTCGAACCCACGCTGGTGATCTCGCATTTCGACACGCTGACGCCGGACCTGGCGGAGCGGTTGATCGCGGCGGCACGCTGAGCCGGCGCTAAATCGCACCGGCAGAAAGTCGGGCAAATCAAACCGAGGAATAACCTCGGCGCATCGCCTTGACTTCGCGCATCCGCCTACCTTATATCGCGGCTCGCTTCGGCCTTCGGACCGCAGGCGGGCGATTAGCTCAGCGGGAGAGCACACCCTTCACACGGGTGGGGTCGCAGGTTCAATCCCTGCATCGCCCACCATCCAACTCCCTGTATATGTTGGATGATCCGGCCCAAAGAGTTTCTCAAGCATTGCTGCATACATGCTTGGGCATGGATGCATGCCAACGCCTAAATCAGCCCTCTCCGCACATTCATACTCGTCACGGCCGTCACCAGAACGGCGCCGGTCATGAAATAGAGCGTGGCTATGATGTGGCCTTGGTGGAAATGCAGCCCGGCAAATAGCAGGGCGGTGACCACGGCAAGGAAGGCGATGACGCGCGAGAATGCATCGGGCATGGGACGACCTTGTGCAATGTGTTGAGTGGCCGCCCTCATTCAGCCGCATGCTCCATAGAGCGGTTTTCGATTTTTCGCAATCGGCTCGCTGGCGAGCACTCAAACCAGGTCCACCTCGACCCACAACCCGCCCGGCCCCCGGGCAGCATCGCGCGGTGCGCTGCGCACCGCCTGGATCGAGCCGGACGGCGCGGCAAAGGCCGGTTTGCCGTTCTTGTCGGCCAGCCATGGATCATCGGCGCGGATGACGCGGCCCTTTGTCTTCGTCTCCAGCGCGGTCAGGATGCCGTCATAGGGCATCTCGCCCCAATGCACTTTCACCGCATCGACCTTGTTGGTCGGGATGAAAGCCGAAAGGTCCGCGCTCGTCAGCAGATCGAAACCCTGTTTCTGCGGTGTCGCGTTCTGGCTGCCGTGATGGGCCACCTTGAGATAGATGGTGCGCGCCAGAAGATCGGCCGATGTGACGGTGCCTTGCCCCACCGGCCATTTCAGCTCCTTCCAGCTCAGCCAGTTGCCGATCTGGGCGTCGCCCGGGAACAGCAGCACGCGGCCACTGTCGATGAACTCGAAGGCAAGCACCAGGCTGGTGTTGTTGACGCCGCGGTCGAGCTGCAGGGCAAGGTCGGCGGCGATCCCCATCCAGTCGGCGTCGATGCGCCGCCAGGACTGGTCGCGGTCTTCCATGGCCGCCACGCCCGGGACCGGCCCGGAATAATGCTTGCGGACAAAGGTGGCGATATCGACGGCCGGGTCGCTGCCCTTGTCGCCGTTGAGCGCGGCGGAAAGCGGTGTACCGACATTGCGTTCGAACGGACTGAGCTCGTCGACGTAATTGGCGTCGGCCGCCTCGTTCATCTTGAGGCCGCTCACCAGCGCCCGCGCAAACGGTCCGCCGCTGGCCAGTGGAAACATCTCGCTCGCCTTCTCCTCCAGCCGCAGCGCCGCCTTGTCGCGCGGCGGGCCCAACACATAGACGCGCAGGTTGGGCAACCCGTCGATCGACACCGGCGGCCCGCCGGGCTCGAAATAGGTCGGTGACGGTTTTTGCGACAGCCGCGCCGCCGCGTCGCGGGCCGAGCGCACCCGCTCACCAGCGGCGCCGAACTGGAAGCCGAGCACGGACTGCAGGCCGTCACGAACGCCGGCCATGTAGGAACTGAGCCCCTGCATTCCATCGAGCTTCTGGCCCACGCCCTGCAGCGCGGCGATCGCCTGGCCCTTGAACTTGTCCAGCTCCGCGGCCTCGGCGTCCGCGGGATTCTCGGTCCATGCCATCCAGACATCGGCGACAACAAAGTCTTTGAAGAGGTCTTTTGCCGTCAGGAAGCCTGAGACATGGTCCCAATGCTCGTGCGTGACCACCAGGATGTCGATCTTGCCGCCGGTCTCCTTCCTCATGTCGGCGACGATATCGTTGACCAGCGCCGGGCCGCCTGTGATCGAAACGTGGATGCCGCAATCGATGAGCATGCAGAACGGCGTACCGTCCGCCTTTTTGAAGGTAAGCAGATGGCAATCGCCGATACCTTGGCAGTAGTGCCGCACAGTGACGCCCGCAGCCTGCTGCGTCGCTGTGGGCGCTGTTCTTGCCGGCCTTGTCCTCGTCGCTGGCGTTCTAGACATGGTCGTCGTCTCCATCGCTGGCATGCAGCAAGGCAAACGGTTCCGACACCTCGCCGCCGAAATAGAGCGCTCGCAGCGGCGACAGGTAATTGGCCGCCATTGTGCCGGCCTGACGCTTCTGCCGGTCCACGCTGCCGGTGTTCTTGATGATCGCGTAGCGGATCTCCTCGAAACCCTCGCGCGGGTCGATGATGATCGTCGCGCCGCCGCGGAACCAGAAGAAGCCGTCGCCCTTGGTCATGCCCTGCGGCATCGCCGTGCCGTCGAGCCCGACCGGAATGCGCTGCTGGATGACCGCCACCACCTCGACGCGGAACGAGCCATCCGGCTCGACGCGGCGCGTCGGGCGCACGCTGTAGATGTCGAAGGTTGTCTCGCCTTTCTTCGGCGCGCGCATGACCGTCCCGTCCTCATTGTAGCGCGGCAGGTCGGGCAACAGGCCGAACTGCTTGTAGAGGTCCGGATTGGAGGCGAAGGCCTTGTGCATCGCCTTCCACAGCGCGTAGCGGTTCTTGTCGTTGAGCGCGAAGATCTCGGCCCGCTTCAATTTCTGGTTCCAGCCTAGGTCGATCTTGCCGAGCAGGCCCTTCAGCCAGGTCGGCGATGGATCCTCCGGCGCGCTCCAGGCGAGCGTCTCCTCCGAGATGGTGCGCACGTCGCGCGGCAGAAGCTTCCATTTGCGGAACGATTCCAGGAAGGCCAGGCGGTAGTGCAGCGGGTCGTCGGGATAGGCGTCGCGGTCGGCGGTGATCAGCGCGCGCAGATATTCGCCGAAGGTGATGTCGACGGAAGGGCAATAGTCGAGTGCGCGGATGCACATGGTCAGCATCTGCCTGGCGGTCTTGGCGACCTCGTCGGTCAGGCGTTCGACCAGGCTCGGATGCAGGGTTCCCGCCGGCAGGATGCCGGAGCCGCCAGTGGCCAGCTGGATCAGGTCGTCGGTCCGCCGATCGGCTATCGCCAGGAAGGCCTGGTAGACGGCAAAGACCAGGATCGAGCCGCGGTCATGCGCCTCGAAAGTCTTGTCGTAGTCGAGATCGGCCATGCCGGCGCTGCCATATTCGCGCAACGGCCCGGCCCTGCCGCTGCCTTCGCCGAACTGCTTGGCGATACCGGAAAGCAGCGAGGCGGCAGACAATTCGCCCCTCGCCTTGCCGATTTCGAAGCTGACCAGTTCCTCCAGCGTGAAATGCTGGAACAGCGCGACGATGTCGGCGAAAGCCTCGTGGAAGGCCGGCGCGTCCGGGTTGGACGCCTCCTGGAAGCGGCGATGCAGCCCGTCGAGCAATGCGTGCGACATCTCATGCGCGACGATATCGCTGGAAAGGCATGAGAACACCGTCGTTCCGGGCGTGGTGACGTCGCCCTCACTGCTGGTCGCCGGGAAATAGCCGAACAGCAGCGCCTTCTTTTCCGGGCTGTAATAGGCGTTCTCGGCGCGCAACGCATGCGGATAGATGCGCAGGCGCGGCACGTAGTGCGCCTTCACGGTCATGTCGCCGGTCCGGCCGGGAGCCTCGGCATAGTGCGGCGCCCACAACGCCCGCCGGCCGAGCGCGCGCTCGAAATGGCCGATCGTGGTCATGGCGACGGCGTAGGCCATCTGCTGGTGGAATTTCGGATTGCCCTCAGAAGGCGGCAGGCCGTCCTGCGCCAGAAGCACCTTGTCGTTGAGGTCGACCGGATCGTAGACGCGGTCGGACGCGGGGTCGACATCGACCACCTCGAGATATTCGCCGATCGGGCCCGGCAGCAGCGGCCTGTCGGTCGACGGCTCGTCGTCCCACGGCACCGAAAGCGTCGCCTGGTAGACCGAAACCGAGTCCAGCCGTTTCGCCACGGAAGGATCGAGCGCGTAGATGCGCAGGCGCCGTTGCGGCGGCGGCAGCGGCCGCGGCTTGCGCCTGATGGCTGGCGCGGGGCCCATGACCGGCACGGGAACCGCCGCGCTGGCGCCTGGACGGCCGAGCAAACCTTCCAGAAAGGCCTTCAGCGGCTTTGATGGATTGCCCTGGTCGAGCGCCGCTTCGAGATAGCGGTTGCGCGCCGCGGCCGAAATATTGCCGGGATCGCCGTCCGGGTCGGCGATCGCCTGTTCGACTGCCGCGGCGCCTTGCGCCATCTGCGTCAATTCAAGCGCAAACATCATCCGCTGCCGAAGCGTCGCCGGCGGGGGCGCCGCCAAAGAGTTGCCACCGGTCAAAACGTCCAGCCAACTCCATGTGTAGGTGGCTCGAGCGAGCTTCGTCAGGCTGTTCGCCGCCGGCGGCGGGACGTCCAGCGCATCGAAGGCCCGCAAGACGCCCTGCCCGATCTTCTGCTTCGTCTCGGTCGCATTCATCTTCGCCGTCGATTTCGAGGCCTTCGCGAACAGCGCCTTGCGTACCGCCTCGATCCGCATCCACGGCTCGGGATAATCCTTCACCACGTCCCAATGCTCAGCCAGCCACAGAGCGGCCGCGGCAGCGACCTGCGGCGTCGCGGCCGAGGTGCCGCTGCCGTCCATGTCGACCACCTTGCGGCAATCGATCTCGGCCCAGGGCACGTTCGGCGTGTAGGCGCCGAGCGCCGTATCCATCTTCGAAGGCGGCCCGTAATTGCCCTGCATGGTGCCGAGGGCGAGCCCGGCATAGGCGCGCCCGTCGCCCATCACGCCGCAAGCCGCGAGCACCCGGTTGTAGCGCGCGGGATAGACGATGCTGCTGGGCGTGACGGTGAAATTGTTGCCGGCCGCCGTGACCATGACAAGGCCGTGGTCGTAGGCAAGGTTGACTGCATCGACCAGAGCCTGCGAGGCGAGGCCGCCCATACTCATCGACAACACTTGCGCGCCCTGCTGGCGCGCATAGTCGATGCCTTGCACCATGGTGCCGGTGGTCAGCCGCACCACCCAGTCGGCGATGCGCACCGGCAGGATCTTCGCCAGCGGTGCGCCGCCGACGAAATCGGTGAAGCCTGGCCAGTGCGGCGACGTGCCGTCGAGCTTGTTGCCGGCGAGCAGGCTGAGCGTGCCGGTTCCGTGGCCGCGATTGCTGGTCAGCGTGCCGGCTGGCGCGCGGTCCGTCGCATCGTTCGGACGGGTTTTATCAACGAAATTGCGCTGCTGTGCCGTGAGAAGCTCGGGCGGAAGGGTCTGGTGCCTGGGGTCGAAGCCGGTGTCCAGATGGGCGATGGTGATGTTGGCCTGCTTGGCGCCGACCCTTTCGCGCGCCGCCTTGAACTGGCTGAAGTCCGGCGCGGCATTCCAGGCGATCCGGCCCGACACCGTCGCCTGTCCACCGCTCGGATCCTGGTCGTCGAAAGCGCATGTCGGAGCCGCGCTCGCCGCCATGCCGCGATCGCCGGCGCTGTCCTTGTAGTCCCATTGCTGCAGGATATCGGGCTCGACCGCGAGCACCTCGGCGCCTGCGGCCGCCAGCGCCGGAGTCCGTGCGACAAGGTCGTGGGCGTGGTCCCAGGGATTGTCGCTATCGGCGGCATCCGTGGCCAACCGCAACCAGGTGGCGCCGCGATCCGCGGCCGCGGCCGTACCGGCGCTTAGAGGGCTGGGTGGGAGAGTAAGGATCGGCTCGGCTTCGATCCCGCCAATCCGCGGTGGCCCGCCTCGCACCGAGAGTCCCGCGCCGTCGCCACGAACCTTTACAAGGAGTCCCTTCGCGGCTGCCACGGCGTGCCCTCCCCCAAAATGAACCATGGCGCCCGACCGTCCGCTGCGGTCAAGCCAAGGTTCCAGCCACGCTTCGACTGATCTTTTTGCCGACTAGGCAACCATGCCGGCTGCGACGAAAAGATCGGTCGAGGCGTGGGCCATGCATTTCTAAAATAACCATCGGTCCACCCGACGCGCATATCTGTGAGCACCTTCACATACGTCGAACACCGCTTGCGCTCAGATGTTGTAACGGTGGCGTCGACGACTCCTACCAAGTACGGCGTCCGAAGCTGCTGCCGGATATGCGGTTCTCGAGGAGAAATTTCGATCACCTAGCCATTTTCAGGTTTGCTGTCTGCGCGCTGGGCACCTCCCACCCAAGCGCGCGGACGGCGTCCAAGGATCGGCCCGCAACCGCCAGTGCGCCCGGTCTCCTTACAGTTTGCCGGCTTGTCCGTTTTCGGCGTGTCGAGCGTGACATTGAAACTCTGTCCGCCGCCTGCCGAGTTCGTTCAGCCACCATAGAAGGAGACGACGCTTTGATCGAGCACGCACTTATCCTACAATTTCCGTCTAACGAGAGGCGGAATCGTATCATGGCTACAAACGGCGCGGACGACAGGAACCTGCCGCGCCTGGCGCGCATCGACCCGCGCCAGTTCGACCTGCTGTTCGGCGGCTGCAAGCTGGAGCGCTATGCCGCCGGCCAGCATTTGTTCGTCCAGGAAGATACATCAGACCGCATCTATGGCGTGATGAGCGGCACCGTCGAGATTTCGATCTACTCGCCCGGCGGGCAGAAGCTGGTGGCCAATATCGAGCTGTCGCGCAGTCTCGTCGGAGAGATCGGAGCGCTGGATGGACGCCCACGCACGGCGACAGCCATCTGCCTCACGGCATGCGAGCTGGTGTCGCTGAGCCGGTCGCAACTCTTTGACCGCATTGAGAAAAATCCGCCTCTGGCACGCGGGATGATCGAATTGCTATGCGCGCGGCTGCGCTGGGTCAGCGGCGAGCTGGGCGACCAGGCCTTTTTCGGCATCGAGGCCAGGCTGGCAAAGCGGCTGGTGTTCCTGAGCGGCGTCATGGCCGACAGCGCCGGCTGGATTCCGATTTCGCAGTCGGAGCTCGGCGAATTCCTCGGCGCGACGCGTGAATCCGTCAACAAGACGCTGAACGACTGGCGCAGCCGGCAGATGATCGCCATCCGGCGCGGTGGCCTGCGCATCACCAACGCCGCTGCGCTGAACCAGATCGCCGAATCGCAGGACGACGACTGAGCAGTCAGGCTCGGCGTTTTCGCCGTAGCCGGCTCGGCGATTCGGCCGTAGCCTTCTCGGCAGTTTCGCCGCAGCTCCGTCGGCTCACCGCATCCGGAAAGCGACGAACGGCTTTTAGCGCACCCCGTCAGAGCCGCGAGATCAGGTAGCGCAGCGCCGCGCGGCTTGGCATGAAGAAGTAGCCGCCGCCCTTGGTGGAGACGAATTGCGGCACATCCTTGAGCACGGTGACCTTTTCCCAGGAAGGGATCGAGAACCGGCCGCCGCCGCCTCGCGCGCCGATCGTCGGGTCCGTCTCGCCGACCAGACCCTGGAACGAGTTCGATGAGACCCAGGTCTGCTGGATGAACTCGTATTGGCGTTCGATATCCGCGTTGAGGCACATGAAGAGCAGGCCCTTCTCGGTCTTGCCGCCCTTATCCTTCTTCTCGTAGGTGCGGCCGACGCGCAGGATGCGGTGGCGCTTGCCGATCCTGATCTGCGTCTCGCGGTCCTCGCCAAGCGAATCGCGCGGGTTGGACCGGCGTATGTGCGAGCCGAGCGGACAGGCATGCCCCTGCGGGTCCTCGGCGCCGAGCGCGAAATCATTGTCGATGCCGCGGCCCGGGCGTCCGTTCGGATTGCGCACCAGCGAGCTGCCGTCCTGCCAACGGCCCAGCATCTTTGCCGCCACCCAGCGTTGATCGATGGCGGCGTCGCCAGTCTCCTCGGCTGCCTGCGTCGCGGCTTTCCTGCAGTAATCGTCGAACAATTCGACATGCTGCTCGAACTGGCGCACGACGAGGAAGGTGCCGTTGCGGCCGAAATCGCGCGGCGGAGGCGGCTGCCCCGGTATCTGGCGGTTGCGCCGCACCTGCGAAAGGATGCCGGTCCGATCCAGCGCCGCGTCCACCGACGGCGAAGCCGGGTAGAAGCCATGCTCGTCGCGATAGCCGAACAGGAACTCGCCCGGTGCCAGCAAATGCATGGGCGCGGCTCCCTTGGCGGCGCGCTGCGTGCCCCGGACGATCGGCTGCGAGACGCCGTCGACGAAGCCGAAATGCTCGACCGCCCGCTTGCCGTCGCGCCGCACCATCAGCGGCAGCTCGGCGGCCACGGACATGCCGGCGCCCGTCGTCTGTCGCTTCATGGCCGAGATCTCGGCCTTCAACCTGGCCGGTGTCTCGGCGTAGCAGACGATGACGATGTCGACGGGCTTGTCGGCCGAACCCCACTGCCATTTGTCGGGCGCGTCGGGGCCGGTGTCGTTGAGGATGCGGCTGCGCTCGGGCGTTCCCATGCCTTGCCGGAAGGCGACGGGAAACGTGTCCAGCGGCTCGTCGTCGACGCCGCCTTCCAGCCCAAGCCGGCGCAGTCCGTTGGGGCCGAACGCCACGGTCATGGCGCGGCCGGCAGGCACGCCGTCGCCGAAGCTGGTTTTGTCGATGACGGAATCGAGCCAGGCCTTGCGCCTCGCCGCCGTCAACCCTTCCGGCACCTGGATCGCAAGCATATGCGCATAGCCGAGCGCGCCGAAGGGTCCGAAGAAAATGGACTGGATTTCCCCGGATTCCAGCTCCTCGAGCGGCGCAGCCGGCGGTTCGGGCAGGCTGGTAGCGTCCGCCGGCTGTGCTTGCGGCCGCGGCAGCGAACCGAACAGGCTCAGCCAGTCGCGCGCCTCGTTGCCGGTGGCCGAGGCGATGCCGCGCCTGATCCTGGAGTTGATGCGGATGCGCGGTGTATTGAGGTGCGGATAGGCACTGTACCAGAACAGCGTCGGCACCTGCTGGCGTCGCGCCCAGCGCTTGAAACGATCGCCGTCGCGCGCGCCGTCCAGGAACAGCCAGCGCGTGCGCGGATAGCCTTCGGTGTTGCTCCATACGCCAGTCAGGCCGGCCGAGGCCTTGGCAATGAAATCCTCCAGATAGCTTTCCCAGCTGCCGCCATAGTTGGAGAAGAACACCAGCCTATCGGTGCCGGGCAAAAGCACCCAGCGGGCGAAATGAATGGTGTTGATGGTGGCGAGAAAGCCCGGCCTGAAAACTTTCTGCGCCGATATCGAGATCAGGTAGAAGGACAACCTTAGCGCCAGGCGTCGCAAGATGCCCGCCTTCATGGTCGAGATCGCCGTCAGGTTGTTCTGTGCGGCGTGGTCCTCATTGGCGAGGATCTTTTCCAGAGCACCGATGTCGACGGGCGTGTTCGCCGGCTGGTCCTTGTCCTCGAGCCGTCGCAACGCCAGGAAGCAAAGGCCCACGAACAGGGCGAGAATGGCCAGCAGACCGAGCACCGTAAGCAGGAGCGCGGCACCGGCGATCGCGATGTTGGCGAAGGTGACGCCATGCGGGTTGCCGAACACGAGCACATAAGTCAGGCGCCAAAAGGCAAGAACGACGATCGCGACAGTGGCGAACATCGCCGGCGTCAGCAGCGTCGTGGTCAGCGCGCTCGACCAGTGGCCAGGCGGCTTTTCCAGCAGGCTTTCGGCGGGCTCGAACGCCCAGCCGAATTGCCCGAGGCAGCGGACATGACGGCGCGCCTCGGCCAGCACGTCCATCGCGTTGCCGGCCCCAGCGCGCGGCTTTTCGGCGATCTCGCGCACGCTGTCGGCAAGCTTGGCCTCTGCAAGGATGCGGCGCACAGAATGGCCGGGCGTGCCAGCGAAAACCAGCCCGGCGGCGCTGCCGAAGGACGGCGATATCTCGATATGGTTCTTCTTCAGGAAGTCCTCCAGCGAGCCGCCGTCCGGCAGGCCGCAGACATGCCTGAAGATCGGCCGCAGCCGGTGCCCGATCGATTGCGCGATGGCGGTTATGACATCGTCGGTGCTGCCGTCGCCGGAGATTTCGAACACCAGCGCGCCGGTCTCGATCCCCGTTTTTTCATCCTTGCCGGTCGGAGCGACGGCCAGGCTGGTGAAATGTATGGTGCCGACCTTGTCGAGCGCGGCGCTGAGCTCGCCGATCGCGGGATTGCCGAGATCGGCGACCTTGTCGCGCACCGCATCGAGCGGCAAGGAGCGGGTGATCGGGCAGACCACCGTCACCATCGACTGGTCGGCTGTGCGGCAAAGCGGCGAGCGCTCGAAATCGACCTTGAGGCTTGCCGGATAGGCGCCGACATTGACCATCTTGCCGGCCCTGCCCCGCGCGCGGCCAAGCTTCGGTTTGCTGAACAGGGCGCGGATGCATTCGCCGATCTGGATGCGGGCGATCTCGGCGCCGATGCAAAGATGGATGCCGTAGCCGAAAACCATGTAGTCGCGATGCGGGCGCGACGTATCGAACTCGTTCGGCCGCTGCACGATCTCCGGATCGAACATCGCCGAAAGCGTCGCCGGCATCACCACGGTTCCGGCCTTCACCAGCCGCTCGCGGCGCGTGCCCTTACCGATGACCGCGTCACGCCTTGTATAGCGCCAGGGTCCGATCCAGATCGGCTTGAACCGCATGGCTTCCATGATGGCCCGGTCGAGTTTGCCGGTATCGCCGGCGGCAATTGCCTGATCGACGGCTTGCCGTGCATCTGTTCGCGACAGGATCACATCCAGGCAATTGCTGCCGGCAAGCACATTGGTCGGCACAAAGCCGGCGACCATGCCGAGCATGATGGAATGAATGTCGGGCAGCGACAGGCGCCCCTGGTCCATCAACGCGACGAGGCGGGCAAGCGGCCGGTCGTCCTTGCCCGCCTTTTCCCTTATCGCCGTGATCGAGCGGTCTATGATTTTGATCAGCCGGTCGCCGCCGACCACGGCGAGCTGACGCGTGGTGGGACTTGCCGTCGGGTCGGAAAAGAACAGCGCGCTGAGCGCGATCGACCAGTCGGCGAACTCGCTTTCATCGTCGATCTCGAGGCCGAAATAATCGCGGCAGATGCGCACCGGCACGATCTTCATCAATCCGGCGATGGCATCGAAGCCAGGGCTGGCGCGGGTCATGATGTCACGCGAATGGCGCTCGGCGATCGGCCTGACGGTGGCTTCGACCTCCGCCGGCGGGAAAGCGCTCAGCACCGCCGATTTCATCTGCCGGTACGCGGCGCCGTCCTGCATGCCGAGAATGAAATTCGAGCCCCGGGCGAGCTCGGTCATCTCCGGCCCGTAGGGCGTCTCGAACTCGTCGCCCCGCTCCAATATGTCACGAACATCCGCGCCCTTGGTGACGAGCAGGAAATTGCCGAAGCCGAGATTCGGCCAGAAACGGCGCAGAAGCGCCAGCAGCCAGCGCGGATCGCCAAGAAGAAAACCGGCGATGCGCGAAGCAACGCTGCTCTTGGAACGCAGCCGGTCGATGTCGAACGGCGGCATTTCCGCAACCGGACGCTGGCTCTTCTGAGCGGCTCGGACTGCGGCAAAGTACTTCAACATGATCATGCGCGTTCAAGCCCCCCGGCTGTCCACGTCAATGCGATGCCGGCATCCTGTTTGGCCTAGGTTTGCATCGATCCGGCGTATGTGAATTCGGTCACAGTCATTTGCTGTCGGCCCCGGCGATCATGCTGCGGACTTGGCCAGATCAAAATTGCCGATCAGGAAATTGTTCTTGGCCGGATCGACGAACGGTATCCAGCGTATCCTCTGCTCCGAAAAGTCGGGGTGCCTGGTCATGAAGATCGCAAGCTCGCGCGCCGCCTCGTCGCATCGGCCACTTCTCATCAGGGCGCCTATCTTCAGGAATCTCGCGTAAAAGTAACCTGGCGAAAGGTTGAGCGAGCGCTCGGCGGTCGCGATCGCGGCCGGCCAGTCTTCGACGAAGCAATAGGCGGCGGCCAGTTCCCCCAGATTGTGGAAGCGATAGAGGTCGAACGGGCTCAACCGCTCGGTGTCGAGGAAGAACGATATCGCGCCCTTGGCATCGCCAAGCAAAAGGTGCGCGCTGCCCATGGCCGAGCGGGCGAAGGCGAAGCTCGGATTGATGTGGATCGCCTCGGCAAGATGCTCGGCGGCCAATGCCGGAAGGCCGCGCATGATGTCGGCCGCGCCGAGATAGGCATGCGGACGCGCATCGAGGCTGTCCATCAGAAGCGCCTTGCGCGCAAGCGTCTCGACTTTCTCCAGATCGTCACTGTCGCCGAAACGCAGCCAGGCCCGCCAGAAGTACCACCACGCGAGTTCGTTGAGCACGGCGCTCGAATTCGGATCTTCCCGGTAGCCCTTGTCGAAGAAGTCGAGGGCGATTTCGGTGTCGCGCCGCGTGCGCCTGTTCATATGCCAACGGCCGCGCCTGACCAATTGCCAGGTTTCGAGGCTTTCCCACGGCACCTGGAACGTGCGCGCCTGCTCGGCGCGATCGACCTCCTTGTCGAGGATGGAAACGATCTCGCTGCCGATCTGGTCGCGCAGGCTGAAGATATCGACGAGATCGCGGTCGAAGCGTTGCGACCAGACCAGGCGTCCGTTCGAGGTGTCGGTGAGCGATGCGTTGAGGCGAATCTGCCTATCGGAGCGCGCCAACGTGCCGCTGACGATGTAGCGGGCGCCCAGCGCGTTGCCGATCAGCCTTGTGCCGAGGCTGTCGTCGCGAAACTGGAAGCTCGAGCCCTTGGCGATGACCGAAAGCCAGCGCGTGTTGGAAAGGCCGTAGATGATGTCCTCGGCGATACCGTCGGCCATATAGCCGACATCGGGTTCGCTTCCGTTGCCCTGGAACGGCAGCACGGCGATTGCCGGTGGACCTTTGGTGATCGGCCTATAGTGACCGGACGCGGCGGGGATAGAGGCGAACGAAGCCGCCGCGATGGGGCCGTTGCCGCCACGACCGGCGATCAGGACGTGCACCGGCAGGGCGATGTTCTTCAGGCTGAATTCGCCGAGATCGGTGAAGACCGCCGCCGTCTTGTCCCTCACATGGTGCCATGTCGTCGCCGAGATGGCGACGCCGTCATGCGGCGCGAATTCCTGAAGCCTGGCGGCGATATTCACGTCGTCGCCGTAGAGCCGACCCTCCCGGACGATGACGTCGCCCGTGTTGATCCCGGCGCGAAACTGCATGCGCATGTTCTCGGTGACCGCCGCATTCAGCGCCACGATCCGGGCCTGGAAGTCGAAGGCCGCCCGCAAGGCTTCGATCGGATTGCCGAATTCGGCCATGATGCTGTCGCCGGCATCGCCGAACGTGCGCCCGCCAAATGCGCCGCAACTGCCGGCGATGATGTCGCGCCTTTCCTCGAAGGCGGCGACAGCCAACTCGTCGTCGATGCCCATAAGCCTCGAGAACCCTACGGCGTCGATCGAAATGATTGTCGCAAGCTGACGGGTATAGTTCCGTTCAGCCATGGTCGAGCCCCCAGTCCCCTGCTTCCAGTCCAGAACAGGCGACCTGCGCTCAAAAGAAACGCGTCGCCGTCTGCCGACGGATATCCCGGCAGGTCCGGCGCGCGGTTGCCACCCTGTTATGACCAGAATTCTATCAGGGTCTTGCCGAAAGCTCTACCACGAACAGCTAATATGACGAACTCTCCATCCGGCGCATGGTTAGTCGCTCGTTACGTCGGGTGACACACTCGCATCGCGTCGTTACAATCTGAAATTATTAGCTTTTTCACCCGCAACTAATGCTCCCCTTGCTCCTCTTGCCAAGGATCCATCGCATCGACGCAAGTGCTGCAAAAATGCGTTATTGCGGCCTTTGCGGAACCAACCCGCCTGGGTACGAGTTTCTGACGGCACTTACGCCGACGAGATTTGAGGGCTCTCATGCGCACGTTCGTTTTGGCAACCGGTATCGCTTTATTCCTGATCAGTGGACAAGCCTTCGCGGCGGACAACCAGACGCTGCCGCCGCAAAATGCCAAGAAACTCTCGGAGATCGTCGCCAAGGTCGAGCACCGCGCCGACTTCCACTATGTGAAGGAGGTCGCCTGGGATAGCGACGGCTACACCATCACCTACTACACGACGGACAAGGCCAAGGTCCAAATCACTTACGATCCCGTGACCGGCGAACCCAAATAGACCTCGGTCGGTTGCTTGGCTCCGCCATTCCCCGGGGCCTGCGTTCGGCATAGACTCGATCGCCGAAACAGGCCGGACCGGGAGGACAGACATGCGGCTTCACATCTGCGCAACCGCCTTGCTGCTAGCCGCATCGATGCTTGGGACATCGGGCCAGGCACGCGCGGATGGCCCCTCCTTCGATTGCCGAAAGGCGCGGTTGCCCGCCGAGAAGGCGATCTGCGCCGATCCGCAAATGTCGGCCATCGATGCTTTGGTCACCAAGGCCTATGCCGGTTTTGAGCCCGCCTTCGGCGGCGACAAACGCGGGATCGCCCGCGGACTGGTCGCCGATCGGAATGCCTGCAAGACGGACGCAGCCTGCATCGTCAGCGCGCAGAACAATGCACTGCAGACTTACGGCAATGCACCGCCTTGGGTGCAGGACTACAATATAGCGCTGATCGGCAAGAAGGCGCTCGACCTTGCGGCAAGGACGCCGAAGCCGGCAGATCAGCCCCTGCCCGCGTCGATCGGACAATGCGGCTTCACCCATATCAAGGCGCTGACGACGAGGCTGGGCGACGACCCGCTGGAAACCGCCAGCCCGGAAGCCGGCAGCGCGGCGAGATTTACCAATGGCGGCACGGCGGTTTCCTATGACCGCGAGCCGGGACTGGCGAGTTCCAAGGTCGGTGATCCGGTCGTCATGTGCCTGATCGCGATCCCGCGCGACTGTCCGAAAGACGATCTGCGCGGCAGGGTCTACTACGCCGTCGACCTCGCCGCCAAAGGCACATGGGCCCTGCCCGACTCCCAGCATCTGTGCGGCGGCGCCTGAAGACCCTGACCACTCGTTGCGGAACCGGCGCGACGGACCGCCCTTGCATCGTCACAACTTTGGTGGCTGACTGCCCGCCATGATTGCGGGCACGGGGGTGCATGGCAATGATTAGCTACGTCCTGAAGCGCATCCTGATGGTGCTCGTCGGCTATCTGGTCGCGGTGCTTGTCGGGTTGATCGCGGTGGTGGTGATCTACGCGATATTGAGCGCGCTGCCCAACGCGCCGGGCTACTTCGAGCTCATGGAGTTCACGCCCGTCGCCGTGTTGGTGGTGCCGCCGCTCGCCATGTTCGTCTACTTCCTGACGATCATCCTGACCGGAATGCAGACGCTGGTTTTCGCCCTGATCGCCGAGTTCTTTTCGTTGCGAAGCTTTTGGCTGCACATGCTGTTCGGCGCTGCTGCCGCCGCTGCCGGTTTCATGCTGATCTGGCCCGACGCGGCCGATGACCCGGAACGTTGGGCCGACACAGGCATCATCGCCGCCGCCGGCCTCGTGGCCGGCCTGGTCTACTGGCTTATCGCCGGGCGCGACGCCGGCTTCCGCCGACCGCTTATCAAAGCACTTCCAAGAAACGTGTGAAGCGGTCAGGTTCGTCGGCTTCGCCGTGGCCTTCCGTCAGGAATCGCTTGAAACCAGACCGCCCTCAGCTTGACGGCGTGCGCACCGCTTCGGTCGCGTCGAGCGCCTGCATCAACTTGGAATCGCGGTCATAGACGTCATCGAAATACTCGACCTTGCCCGACGTGTCCGGCCAAGCGGTGAAATAGGCGACATAGACCGGGATGACACGCGTGACATTCTCCGTCGAATGGCCGTGCTTCAACTTTTCGGCGACATCGTCGACCGTGGTGCCGAGCACAGCGGCGGCCATGCCGCGCGGATCCTGCAACCGCACGCAGCCATGGCTGAGCGCGCGCATGTCGCGGGCGAAGAACGACTTCTGCGGCGTGTCGTGCATGTAGATGGCGTGCTTGTTGGGGAAGAGGATCTTCAATTCGCCCAAGGCATTGGCCTCGCTCGGCTGCTGCCGCACGCTGAAGGGGATATTGGCGCCATACGCACCCCAATCGACCGCCGAGGACGGGATCTTCTTGCCGCGCGAATCCGTCACCTCGTAGCCGGCGCGGTCGAGATAGCCTGGATCGCTGCGCAGCCGCGGCAGCATCTCGTTGACGATGATCGACTGCGGCACACCCCAATAGGGATGGAAGTCGACCTGCTTGATCTGGTTGTAGAAGAAGGCGGTCTGATTGGTGACCCGACCGATGACGACGCGGGTCTTCAGCTTCTCCGCGCCATTGTCGATATAGCTCGCGGTAAAGGCCGGCTGGTTGATGAAGACGCGCGGGCTGCCGAGATCCGACGGCATCCAGCGCAGTTCCTCGAGCGCCACCTTGACCTTCTCGACCTTGTCGGCCTTCGACGTGCCGGCCAGCGAAGCCACCGTGCGCGGGCCGATGACGCCGTCGCCCTTCATCCCGGCGCGCTGCTGCACGGCCTTGATCACCGGCACCAGCTCGGGGTCGTAGAGTTCGCTCTTGCCCAGCCTGCCGAGCACCTCGCCGTAGCTGCCGCCCATCTCGTCATCGAGATTGCGGGAAATCAGCGTCAGCAACTTCGGCAGCTCCGGGCTGCTTTCGCCGGGCTTGAGCAGGAGCTTGGGATCGACGACGATCTCGTTTTCCTCGCTCGCCTCGAGCGCTTCCAGTTCGACGCGCAGCGCCTGGTACTCGGGATTCTGCGGGTGGCGCGATTCGAGATAGGTGCGCACCTCCTGGGTATGCGCCAGGGTCTTCAGCGCGCCTTCGAGATCGAACGGCTTGGCGGGGAAATCATAGTAACCGGTCATCCGGTTGGGATCGACGCGGCCGTTCTGGGCATCCTGCGCATAGCGCAGCACGCGTGCCGACAGCGCCATCTCGAAGCGAACCAGTTCCTTCGTCCGCTCTTCCGGCGTAGCGGCAGTCGCGGCGGCCGGAATATCGACAGAATAGTCGGCCGGCATCAGGCCGTAGCTCGCCGCCTCGCCCAACACGCGGACCGCATCCTGCGCCCGGCTGTTGGCGGCGTTGTCGCTCACCCAGATGAAATCCGGATTGGCCGAATAATAGGCGATCAGCGCCTTGGCGATATCGGGCTCCGCAAACAGCTCGTAATCGCTCAAGCCTGCGACGGCATCGCGGAAGCTGTTGCCCGTCACCGACGGGACAAAGGCGGCGTCCTGCGCGGTCGCCGGTTGCGGTGCCGGCAGAAGCGACTTGAAATCGACACGCACGAGCTTATCGGCCCTGTAGGTGTTGTAGGTTGGGCTGCTGATCCTGACACTGCCGCCACCCTCTCCGTCAGGCGAGGGTCGTATCTTGCGTGGCTTGGGCGGTGGCGGAAATTCGCCTTGCGGATTGTGCCGGATGCCGCCGCCGAACAGCATGTCGAACAGCCCTTGCGCGCGTGCCGGCTGCTGTCCGAAGGCCAGTGTCGCCGCGATGGCGATCGGCAGGACGGTTTTCTTGTTCACAAGGATTTTCATGCTTCACCCGCACCGGTTGTAACCGGTTCCCGTTCCGCGCCGCTGGACGGTCCCGCCCTCCGCATGGCGGATGTATGACGTGACTATACCGATTCATACCGATTTCGTTAAGCTTCCATAAATTTTCGCGGCCGTGTTGCAGAACAGTTTCACATCGTTGTGAGGCCCGGAGCAGCGATTTGCTCCGGGCCTCACGCGCCCGCCAAGGCGCGGAAAAACAATCAGGCGTTGGCGCCGCCATCTATGGTCAACGAGGCTCCCGTGACGAAACGGCCCTGCGGGCTCGCCAGCCAGGCCACCATTCCCGCGATCTCCTCGGCCTCGCCCGAAACGCGGCGTCGCCATCTTCCGACGCTGGTGCTCCGCATGCGGCCCGTTGGCGGGGTTCATGTCGGTGTCGGTGGAGCCTGGATGCACGATGTTGGCGGTGATGCCGCGTGGGCCGAGGTCGCGCGCCAGCGCCTTCGTCAGCCCGAACAGCGCCGCCTTGCTGGTCGAATAGGCGCTGGCGACCGTTGCCGGCGCCATGGCAGCGTGGGCGACGATGGCCGGCGCTAGAGCACGATCCCGAAAAGCGGGAAACGGTCTTCGGAGAAAGATCATGCTCCAACAAAGAGTTAGGTCGTGATGGCGATTCAACGAAACGCCATCACGATCTAGCGCCCGCCCCCGTGACAAACGCCGGGCTTTGTGATCGAAATTTCGGCGGCCGCAGCAAGCGCGGCCGGGAGGATTTGCCGTGAAGAAAGGTTATCGCCAGCTTCTCGACGAGGCGAACGCCGAGATCGAAGTGGTTTCGCCGGAGGAGGCAGCGGGGCTGCTGGAGCACGACGACACCATCTTCGTCGATCTGCGCGATCCGCGCGAGGTCGAGCGCGATGGCAAGATCCCCGGCGCCAAGCATGTGACGCGCGGCATGCTGGAATTCTGGATCGATCCCGAAAGCCCGTATCACAAACCGTTCTTCGCCAGCGGAAAGACCTTCGTGTTCTTCTGCGCCGGCGGCTGGCGCTCGGCTTTGGCCACCAAGACGGCGCAGGACATGGGCCTGACGCCGGTCAAGCACATCCTCGGCGGCTACACCGCCTGGAAAGCGGCCGGCCTGCCGATCGAGCCCGGCCAGAAGAAAAAGGCCGACTGACAAAGGTTTTCCGCAACGTCCGGGATCGATCGACCCAATGGTTTTCTGGATAGCGAGTGCGTTTGGATTTGCGGTCGCCTATCTGCTCGGTTCCACGCCCACCGGCTACGTGGCCGGCAGACTGCTCAAGGGCATCGACATCCGCGAGCACGGCTCCAAATCGACCGGCGCGACCAACGTACTCAGAACCTTGGGCAAATGGCCGGCATTGGCGGTGCTGATTGCCGATGTGCTGAAAGGCGTGGCGGCGATCGTCTTTGTTCACTGGTTTTATCCCTGGTGCTACGCGATATCGTCCGCCAAGCCGCCGACGACGCTTGAACTACAGACCTTGGTGCCCTGGCTCGTTTGCCTGGCCGGACTTGCCGTGCTGCTGGGGCATGGCCGGTCGATCTGGCTGAATTTCACGGGCGGAAAATCCGCCGCGACGGGACTTGGCGTGCTGCTGGCGATGTCATGGCCGGCAGGGTTGGGCGCCGCCACGGCATTTGCCGTCACGCTGTCTCTTTTCCGGATCGTTTCCCTCAGCTCGATGCTGGCGGCGCTGACGGCGGTCGCGCTTGTCTGCGGGCTGGAGCAGCCATTGCCCTATCGGTTGCTGGTGATCGCGGGCAGCCTCTACGTGATCCTGCGCCACCGCGCCAACATTCAGCGGCTGGTGGCGGGAACGGAGCCACGCCTTGGCCACGGCGGCCCGGGGCCGAACGCAGGCCCGCAAATCTCCTAGAGCAGGGTTCTAGTGTAGGGTCGCTTCGCGCTGCCCGGTCACGAAACCGACCGCGCGCGCGATGACATCCCTGTCGGCGAGAATTCGGCGGTGGCCAAGTCCGTCGGCCCAGTGCAGGTGGACATGCTCGCCGGCGCCCGCATAGCGCTTGGCATGGTCGGCATGGACTTCGCGATCGTCGGGCGCGTGGATGATCAGCGTCGGCACCGGCGCCTCCGCAAGTTGGCGATCGCCGGTGAATTCATTGAGCGGCCGCCCCGAAAGGTGTTTCACCCTGTCCGCCATGGCGACGCGGGAGCGCGGCCCGACATTCATCATGCGACTGAAATCGTCGAAGATCGCCGGAAGCGAGCTCGGCGCGGCAATCAGCACCAGCTTCTGCGCCTTAAGCGGCGGCATGCCCCTGACCGACGCCGCGACGGCATTGGCGGCAATCGCGCCGCCGAAGGAATGGCCGACGACGGCGGCAAAGGGACCGAACCATTCGCCCGCGACCCGCGCCGCGTCCACTGCATTCACCATGTTGAGATGGCGGCCGAGCGAATGGCCATGCCCGGGCAGGTCGAGCGAGACGACCTTGTAGCCGCCACCGCGAAACCCTTCGATCAGGGCGCGCATATATTCGGTGCGCGAGCGCCAGCCATGGATGACGAGCACCGTCCCACGCGATTCCCTGCCCGGCTCCGGGCGGAATTCATGCACCGCCACGCAGTCTGTCCTGGTCTTCAGCCGGTGGTGGCGCGCCTCGGCCATGAAGTCGGCGGCCCGCTCGACCGCGCGGCGCTCGCCGTCACTCAAGGATTTGACATTGGGTGTGCGGCAAAACAATTCGAATGCGGCGCGGCCGCCGAGACGTGGCATGACATGCTCGGCCGCGCCAAAGACGCCGCGGATGACCTTCAATCCAAATGATGCCATATTGGCGATCCATTCATTCGTTCAAGCATGAACATAATAGTTCAAACATGAACATTAAACAAGAGCTGCCCTGGGACAATCCTCGCTTTCGCAACTGGGTTGCGGTGGCGCGCGCCTGCCATGTGCTGGAGCGCACCCTGGCGGTAAAGCTCGCCCCGCTCGACCTCAAGCCGGCGCAGCTCGACGTGCTGATGAACCTCTATCGCCACCCCGGCATGTCGCAGCACGATCTTGCCCGCAAACTCTTGGTCGGCCGCTCCAACATCACCATGCTGTTGCCGCAGCTCGAGGCACGCGGCCTGCTGCGCCGCGAGGGCGACGAGAAGGACAAGCGTGTGCTGCGGCTGAACCTCACCGAGGCCGGCGAGGCCCTGCTCATGAAGGCGCTGAAGGTGCACATGGCGCTGATCGAGAAGGCGATGAGCCAGTCGACGCCGGAACAGTGCGACTTGATCGGCGAGCAGATGCGCAAGATCTACGACGTGCTGAAGGAAGCCTGAGGCGGGAACCCGCGTCGCCAGGCGTATTGAGATTCAGGTCAGGCCGAGACGAAAACGATGGCTTCCGAGAACCGGAGCGGAGCGTACTTAAAGTACGTGAGCACCGGAAGCGCAGGAAGCCGCCATTTGCAGACCGGCATCACCTGAATATCGACCCGTCTCACCACATGGTCTTCTTCGCCCGCTCCGGCCATTCCTTGTCGTACTTCTGGCCATCGATGTTCTTGCGGCTGGTTATCTCGAGGATCTGGCCGGGCGTCGGCAGCGACTTCGGATCGACATGCTTGGCCGGGTTCCACAATTCCGAGCGCACGATGGCGCGGGCGCATTGGAAATAGACCGTGTCGACATCGACAACGGTAACCGAGCGAGCCGGCTTGCCGTCGACCATGAAGGATGCGCAAAGCCCGGCATCGGTCCTGATATGAGCGCGGCCGTTGACGCGCAGCGTGGTGCCGGAGCCTGGCACCAGAAAGAGCAACCCGACGCGCGGATCGCGAATGATGTTCTTCAGCGAATCGGCGCGGTTGTTGCCGCGCCTGTCCGGCATCATCAGCGTCCTGTCGTCGACGATGCGCACGAAGCCGGCGAGATCGCCGCGGGGCGAGCAGTCGAGCCCCTCGGGTCCGCTGGTCGCCAGCGCCACGAAGGGCGAGGCCTCGATGAAGGCGGCATATTCGGGAATCACATGGTCGAGTTCCTTGACGACCGAGGCCTCGCCCGGCAGCCCGTAAAGCGCCTCGATCTGTTCGACGGATGTGATGAGCGACATCTTTTTCGCCTCCTGACCTTTTGCCGGCGCTACTCCATCTCGGTGACGTCTTGACGACAGCCGGCTGCCGAAATTGGATTGCAACGCGCCAGGCTAACGGTCCCGGCTCAGTCCCTTCTCGGCCAACTCGGCGAGATAGGCGTTCCAGCGCTCCTCTCGCTCATGGCCGAGCGTATGCAGGTAGTTCCAGGTGAAGATGCCGGTGTCGTGGAAATCGTCGAAGGTGATGCGCACCGCATAATTGCCGACCGGCTCGATCTTGAGGATCGCGACATTGCGCTTGCCGGGGACCGTCACTCGCTGTTCCGGCGAATGGCCCTGCACTTCCGCCGATGGCGAGGCCACACGCAGCAACTCCGCCGGCAATTCGAACGGTTGGTGGCCGGGGAAGGTCACGGTCAAGAGCTTGCGGTCCTTCGAGACCCTGAGTTCCTTTGGCGCGGTCATGGCTGTCCTGTCTGGGTTGCGCCCTTCCCTACGCCGCTTCGCGCGATCCGAAAAGGACCATTAGGAAGCAGCCGACACGCGATGTCGGTCGGGGAATGTTACCAAAGATCAAGACCCTCTATCTTGAATGCGGCATTGGATCGTATCACATAGCTGTATATAACGAAGCCGCTCAGGCCATGGGAAACGCTTTGCAAATGGACATGATCGACCCCTTCGGTCGCACCATCAGCTACCTGCGCGTGTCGGTCACCGACCGCTGCGATTTCCGCTGCACCTATTGCATGGCCGAGGACATGACCTTCCTGCCGAAGAAGGATCTGCTGTCGTTGGAAGAGCTTGACCGGCTCTGCACCGTTTTCATCGAAAAGGGCGTGAAGAAGCTGCGGCTGACCGGCGGCGAGCCGCTGGTGCGCAAGAACATCATGCATCTGGTGCGCCAGCTCTCCCGGCATCTGGAAAGCGGCGCCCTGGAAGAGCTGACGCTGACCACCAATGGCTCGCAGCTTTCACGCTTCGCCTCGGAGCTCGCCGATTGCGGCGTCAAGCGCATCAACGTCTCGCTCGATACGCTCGATGCCGAAAAATTCCACCAGATCACGCGCTGGGGCAATCTCGGCAAGGTGATGGAAGGCATCGATGCCGCGCAAAAGGCCGGGCTGAAGATCAAGCTCAATGCGGTTGCGCTGCGCGACTTCAACGATGCCGAGATCCCCGAGCTGATGCGCTGGGCGCATGGCCGCGGCATGGACCTCACCCTCATCGAGACAATGCCGATGGGCGAGATCGAGGTCGACCGCACCGACCAGTATTTGCCGTTGTCGCTGCTGCGCGCCTCGCTGGAGCGCCAGTTCACGCTCTCCGACATTCCTTACAAGACCGGCGGCCCCGCCCGTTATGTCCATGTCGCCGAGACCGGCGGCCGGCTCGGCTTCATCACGCCGATGACGCATAATTTCTGCGAAAGCTGCAACCGCGTGCGCCTGACCTGTACCGGCACGCTCTATATGTGCCTTGGCCAGGAGGACGCAGCCGATCTGAGGGCACCGTTGCGCGCCTCCGAGGGCAACGAACTGCTCGACGCGGCAATTGACGAGGCCATCGGCCGCAAGCCGAAGGGCCATGACTTCATCATCGACCGCCGCACCAGCCGTCCTTCGGTATCGCGGCATATGAGCGTCACTGGCGGCTGATTTTTTCTTCGGCTTGATGCATGATCATCTCCGGCCCAGCGGCCGCGGGGGGTATCATGCAACGTCTCATTCAAGTGTCCTCTGCGGCGATTTCATTGTCTGCGCTGTTGGTCGTGATTGCACCGGCGACGGCCAAGCCATTCACCTACGTCAACGCGCGCTTCAGCACGGTGTGCACTTTCCCGGATCAGATCTTCACGGAACGCATGCCCGAGCCGGAGAACGGCGACGGCCTGGAGTGGCACAGCGCTGACGGCGCCAGCGTGGCCTGTTACGGCAGCTACAATGCGCTCGACGACACGCCCAAGAGCCTCGTCGAGAACGAAAAGTCGAGCCTCGAGCCAGGCGAGAAAGTGACCTACAGCAGGACCGGCAAGAACTGGGCGGTGCTGTCGGGCACGAAGGGCGACAAGATCTTTTATCGACGAAGCGTGTTCGGCAAGGAGGACGTGATCCACAGCGTCTTCATCGAGTATCCCGCGGCGCTCAAGGCGAAATACGACCCGCTGGTCGGCGCCATTGCCGCCAGCCTTCACGAGGCGTCCGGGCAACACTCGAAATAAACCCTTTTGCGCCGCCTTCCGCCCGATTTACCACCAGCCTTTTCCGGCCTAGCCTTCGAAGCGCGATTTTCGCTCTAGGGGGAGTGCCATGCGAACATTCATGCTTTCACTTGCAATGCTTGGGGTTGCCTCGATACCTGCGGCGGCTCAATCGATTGGCGGCACCTACACCGTCGCCGGCACCAACTTCGACGGCTCGAAATATGACGGCGAAGCGACCATCACGCTGACCAGCGAGACGACCTGCACCATCCATTGGGAAACCGGTGGCTCATCCTCCGACGGTATCTGCATGCGCAACGACAACGCCTTTTCCGCCGGCTACGTGATGGGCAAGGAGATCGGCCTTGTCGTCTACAAGGTGGAAGAAGACGGCACGCTGAGCGGGTTGTGGACCATCGCCGGCAAGGACGGCAGCGGCACCGAGACGCTCACACCGAAAAAATAACCTTGAAACACTGGTCGGTTGACAAATGGGCCGCGGAAAGATCCGTGGCCCATTTCTTTGGCGTTGCTGTTTCCCGGTCACCTGTTAGAGGCTTGATCTAAGTAAATCCGGAAACGCCTTTGCCCCTCTCGCCAAATCTGCGCGGCGCGCTGTTCATGATCGTGGCCATGGTCGGCTTCACCTTGAACGACGCCATCACCAAATTCTCTTCCGAATCGATGAACATGGCGCAGGTCATGCTGGTGCGCGGCGCCTTCGCGTCCCTGTTCGTCGGCCTGCTCGCATGGAAGCGCGGCGCGCTCGCCCATCCGGCGGCCATGCTGCAGCCGATGGTGGCCATGCGCGTCGCCGGCGAAGCCGGCGCCACGGTGTCGTTCCTGATCGCGCTTGCGCATCTGCCGATCGGCAATGTCTCCGCCGTCATGCAGGCGCTGCCGCTGGCGGTGACCATGGGCGCTGCCTTGGTATTCGGCGAAGGCGTCGGCTGGCGACGCTGGACTGCGATTGCCGCCGGTTTCGTCGGCGTGCTCATCATCGTGCGACCGGGTTTCGAGGGGTTCAGCGTCTATTCGCTGGTGGCATTGGCCAGTGTTGCCTGCTGCGCGGTGCGCGACCTCTCCACCAAGCGCATCCCCGAGGCGATCCCTACCATGCTGGTGTCGACGGCGACCGCGCTTGCCATGACCGTGCTGGGCGCGCTACTTTTGTCGCCGATGGGCGGCTGGACGCCGATCAGCGGCCGGGCGACAGCGCTGCTGGCGCTCGCGGCGGTGCTGGTGCTCATCGGCTATCAGTTCATCATCATGGCGATGCGCTCGGGCGACATCTCCTTCATCGCGCCTTTCCGCTACACCGCCCTGCTCTGGTCGATCCTGCTCGGCCTCGTCATCTTCGGCGACGTCCCCGACCTGCCCATGACCGTCGGTGCCACCATCATCATCGGCTCCGGCCTCTATGCGCTCTACCGCGAACGCGTCGTCGGCAGGCGGCAACCTGCCGCCGAAAGCGCTGGACCCGACATGGCGCCGGACGGCATATAGGCCGATGGACCGAGATGTTGCGGGGATCATCCTGGCGGGAGGCCAGTCGCGCCGGATGGGCGGCGGCGACAAACCGTTGCTTTCATTGGGCAAAGACAGGTTGATCGATCGTGTCGCCGCGCGATTGAATCCGCAGGTCGCCACACTGGGGCTCAGCGCGAACGGCGATCCAGCGCGATTTGCCGCCATGGGCCTGCCGGTGCTCGAAGATACGGTGCCGGGCCATGCCGGGCCACTGGCGGGCATTCTGACCGGCCTCGAATGGGCGGCAAGCCAGACAAGCTGCCGGTGGCTGATGAGCGCCGCCGGCGACACGCCGTTCTTCCCCGACGATCTCGTCGAACGCCTGGTCGCGGCGGTTCACGACCGGCCAGGCGCGATCGCCGTCGCCAGTTCGGACGGCAGATGGCACCCGACCTTCGCGCTCTGGCCGCTCGGCCTGCGCGACGCCTTGCGTCATTTCCTTATCGACGAGGACAACCGACGGGTTTCCGCCTTTATGGAGCGCCAAGGCCATGTCGAGGTCGAGTTCCCCATGATCGAGGCCGGCAATCAGAAGATCGATCCGTTCTTCAACGTCAATACGCCGGACGATCTTGCGGCGGCGGAGCGTCTGTTGCAAAGCCTCGGGTCATGAGACGCGTATTCGGCATCACCGGCTGGAAGAACTCCGGCAAGACGACCCTGACGGAAAAGCTCGTCACCGAACTGGTGGCGCGCGGCTGGACGGTTTCGACGGTGAAGCACGCCCACCATGACTTCGACATCGACAAGCCGGGCGCCGACAGCTTCCGCCACCGTCAGGCGGGCGCCACCGAGGTCGCAATCGTCTCCGACCGGCGCTGGGCGCTGATGCACGAATTGCGCGGCGAGAACGAACCGACGCTGGACGACATCCTGGCGCGCCTGGCGCCCTCGGACATCGTGCTGGTCGAAGGCTACAAGCGCGAAGCGCACAAGAAGATCGAAGCAAGGCGGATCGAGGCCAAGGACAGGACCCCGCTTTCGGCCAACGATCCCAACATTGTCGCGGTCGCCGCCGACTTTACAGTCGAAGGCGAAGACCTGCCGGTTTTCGACCTCAACGACACCAAATCGATCGCCGACTTTGTCGAGCGCAGCACAGGTCTCGTGGCTCAAGCCAAGTAACGCAGCGGCACATCCCGATTGTCGTTTGCCGTTGATTTGCAGTTGCTTTTTTCTTGGAAAGAGTGGGAGTATCCGCCTCAGCGGGCGGTAAAGAAGCACCGCCCACAAGAGCCGCATGGGACAGCGGCCATGACAATATGAGAGGATTATCATGCGTATTGCACTGCGTATCGCGCTTGCCGCTTCGGCCGCGCTGCTGACACTTGGCGTCGCCCAGGCTCAGGAGAAGACCCTGAGGATCGGCACCGAAGGCGCGTACCCGCCCTTCAACAACCTGACCTCGGACGGCCAGCTGGTCGGCTTTGACATCGATATCGCCAAGGCTCTCTGCGACGAAATGAAGGTGAAGTGCACCTTCGTCGCGCAGGATTGGGATGGTATCATCCCGGCGCTCCAGGCCGGCAAGTTCGACGCCATCGTCGCCTCGATGTCGATCACGCCGGAGCGCCAGGAAAAGGTCGACTTCACCCACAAATACTACAACACCCCGTCGGCGATCGCCGTGCCGAAGGATTCGCCGCTCAAGGGCGTGACCAAGGAAGACCTCGCCGGCAAGAACATCGGCGTCGCCACCACGACCACGCACTACAACTACGCGTCGAAGACCTTCACCGACAGCACCATCAAGGGCTATCCGAGCAGCCCCGAGGAACAGGCTGACCTCGCCAATGGCCGTCTCGACGCCATCGAGGACGACATCGTCGTGCTGCAGCAGTGGCTGGATTCGCCGGACGGCGCCTGCTGCAAGATCCTCGGTCAGCCTTCGCCGCAGCCGGTCGAGATCTTCGGACCGGGCGCCGGCATTGCTGTGCGCAAGGGCGAGACCGATCTGGTCAACAAGCTGAATGCCGCGATCGACGCCATCCGCAAGAACGGGAAGTACAAGGAAATCAACGACAAGTACTTCAAGTTCGACGTCTACGGCGCCGAATCCTGACAGCTACGCCAGGGCGGTGAGGTACCCCTCGCCGCCCTCCCCTTCTTCCGGGATCGCCACGGAGACACGACCCGTCAATGCCGGCCCAAAGCATTTGGACACTTCTCAGCTGGGGACCGGACGGCTGGAGTGACGACATTGCGTCTGGCGTTCTGGTCACCATTGCGTTGGCGCTCGCCACATTGCCGATCGGCCTGGTGATCGGCTTCTTCGTCGCCTTCGCCAAGCAGCATGAAGAGCCGTCGCTGCGCCTGGCCGGCAACATCTACACCACGGTCTTTCGCGGCCTGCCGGAACTGGTGACGCTGTTCCTGTTCTTCTTCGGCATGCCGCTTCTGCTGCAATACCTTGTCCGGCTGTTCAATCCGGACGCGACGATCGACGTCAACAGCTTCGTCGCCGGCATGATCGTGCTGGCGCTGATCTTCTCTTCCTACGCCAGCGAGGTCTTCCTCTCCGCGTTCCGTGCCATTCCGAAAGGCCAATATGAGGGCGGCTACGCCATTGGCCTGTCGAAATGGCAGACGATGCGGCTGGTGATCCTGCCGCAACTGCTACGCATCGCCTTTCCGGGCCTCGAGAATTGCTGGCTGAGCCTGCTCAAGGACACCTCGCTGGTTTCAGTGGTCAATCTCGCCGAGACCTTGCGCCAGTCCGGCGTCGCGGCGCGCGTCACCAAGCATTCCTTCCTCTTCTACAGCGTCGCGGCGCTGATCTTCCTGGCGCTCGCCGTCCTGTCGTCGATCGCTACCAGCTACATCCTCCGTCATCTCGGGCGGAGGGCGATACGATGAGCGTCAGCCAGGCTATCGCCATCGACAAGCCGCCGCCGCAAGCGCGCGGCTGGCCGCGAGCCCGCGTCCTCGGCTATGCGCTGGTCGGCATCTGGATTCTCTTCGGCGCCGGCATCGTGGCCTATCTGGTCTATGCGTGGAACGCCGAGTTCTTCGCCAGATACGCCCCGGCCTATCTGCAGGGCCTGGGAACCACCCTGTCGCTGGTGAGCATTTCAATGGTCCTCGGCGCGATCCTCTCGCTGCCGGTCGCCTATGGCCGTATGTCGAAGAACCCGATCTTGTCCGCGCTTGCCTATTGCTATGTCTATTTCTTCCGCGGCACGCCGCTGCTCGTGCAGACCTACCTGGTCTATTACGGCGTCGGCTCTTTCCGGCCAGAGCTTGAAACGGTCGGGCTGTGGTGGTTCTTCCGCGAAGCCTTCTATTGCGGCGTCTTTGCCTTTTCGCTCAACACCGCCGCCTATCAGGCGGAAATCCTGCGCGGCGCCATCGAAAGCGTGCCGCGCGGCCAATGGGAAGGTGCGGCCTCGCTCGGCCTGCACACATTGCAGACGCTACGCAAAGTGGTCCTGCCGCAGGCGATCATCGTCGCGCTCAGACCGTACGGCAACGAGCTGATCCTGATGATCAAGGCCTCGGCGATCGTCGCCATCATCACGGTCTACGACCTGATGGGCAATGCCAAGCTCGCCTATGCGAAATCCTTCGACATCCAGGCCTATATCTGGGTGGCGATCGTCTATCTGGTGATGGTCGAGATCCTGCGCCACGGCGTAGAATGGATCGAGCGGCGTATCACCATCCACCTGCATCGATAATGCATGTCGCCTTAAAGTGCGCAGCGGTTTTAGGGAAACGACATGCATAAAACAAAGACTTGGATCGCCGCGCTCCGGCCGCCTGCACCAGTCGATGCGGCGCTGCGTGCCTTGACGAATTTTTCGCATGGCCTAGACCTTCCGCCACTGAAATCTCTGTTTTGTTGGAAGGCAGGCTTATGGCATCGGTTGCATTTCTCGGTCTTGGCGTCATGGGCTATCCGATGGCCGGGCACCTCAGAAACAAGGGCGGCCATGACGTCACCGTCTATAACCGCACCAAGGCAAAGGCTGAGCAGTGGGTGGCCCAGCATGGCGGCAAGCTGGCGCTGACGCCGGCCGAGGCTGCCGAAGGCAAGGACTTCGTCTTCTCCTGCGTCGGCAATGACGATGATCTGCGCTCGGTCACCACCGGTGCCAACGGCGCCTTCGCCGCGATGAAGAAGGGTTCCGTCTTCATCGACAACACCACCGCCTCGGCCGAGGTCGCGCGCGAGCTGGACGAAGCTGCGCGCAAGGCGGGCTTCTCCTTCCTCGACGCGCCGGTGTCCGGCGGCCAGGCCGGCGCCGAGAACGGCGTGCTGACCGTCATGGTCGGCGGCGATCAGGCCGCCTTCGACAAGGCGCGGCCCGTCATCGACGCCTACGCCCGCATGGTCGGCCTGATGGGCTCGGCCGGCGCCGGCCAGCTGACGAAAATGATCAACCAGATCGCCATTGCCGGCCTCGTCCAGGGGCTGGCCGAGGGCATCCATTTCGGCAAGAAGGCGGGGCTCGACATCGAGAAGGTGATCGAGGTGATCTCCAAGGGTGCGGCCGGCTCCTGGCAGATGGAAAATCGCCACAAGACGATGAATGCCGGCAAATACGATTTCGGCTTCGCTGTCGACTGGATGCGCAAGGATCTCGGCATCTGCCTGGCGGAGGCCAACCGCAACGGCGCCAAGCTGCCGGTGACGGCGCTTGTCGACCAGTTCTACAAGGACGTGCAGGACATGGGCGGCAAGCGCTGGGATACGTCCTCGCTGCTTGCGCGCCTGGAAAAATAGGCGACGATGACCCTGCCCGATCCAAGCTGGACCGCCGACGACATCGTCGCTCATTTGCGCGCGATCGGCATTGAGGAAAACCGGGCCGGCATGGCGCGCTTCGGCATCAACACGGCGACCGCGCTTGGCATCGGCAATTCCGACTTGCGACCGCTGGCGCGCAAGCTGAAGAAGAACCACGAGCGATCGCTTCTGCTGTGGGACAGCGGCATCCGGGAGGCGCGGCTGATGGCGGCCTTCACCCGCGAGCCAAAGAAGGTCGGCATCGATCAATGCCGGCGCTGGGCCGCCGATTTCGACAGCTGGGAGATCGTCGACACCGTTGCCGACCTGTTTGCGGAAACGCCGTTCTGGCGCGAACTGGTCGACGAGTTTGCCGAAGACGAACGCGAATTCGTCCGCCGCACCGCCTTCGCCATGCTGGCCTGGAGCGCGGTGCACCTCAAGAAGGAGCCGGACGCGACCTTCCTTGCCTATCTGCCGCTGATCGAAAAACATGCCGGCGACCCGCGTAATTTCGTCCGCAAGGCGGTCAATTGGGCGCTGCGGCAGATCGGCAAGCGGTCGATGAGCTTGCACGCCCCTGCCCTTGCGCTGGCGGAAAAACTGGCCGCATCGCCGGACAAGACGGCACGCTGGATCGGCAAGGATGCGGTGAAGGAACTGACGGATGCCAGACAGCTCGAACGCCTCGCAGCCGCAAAAGCCTGACCTTGCAGGCATCCGCTTTGTCGAGGTGACGCCGAAGACACGCGCCGACTTCGAAAACCTGTTCGAGCAGCCGGGCGCGCCGAAATATTGCTGGTGCATGGCATGGCGCCATTCCAGCCGCGAGCACATCCAGAACGACGAGAAAAAGCGCATGATGATGGCGCTTATCGATGCCGGCACCCCGGTCGGCATCGTCGCCGAGTTGGACGGCAGGACAGTCGGCTGGTGCTCGGTCGCGCCGCGCGAGACCTATCGAAAACTGTCAAAGCAGCAGGACGACGCTGAAACCCGCATATGGTCGATCGTCTGCTTCTATGTGCCGAGGGCCTTGCGCGGCGGCGGGCTGGCCTCCGCTTTGCTCGATGCCGCGATCGACCATGCCTTCAGCAAGGGTGCGCATATAATCGAGGCCTATCCCGTCGACGAGGCAGCACCCAGCTATCGCTTCATGGGTTTTCGCGACATGTTCGTCGCGCGAGGCTTCGATGAGGTCGGCACCGCCGGCACGCGCCGGCATGTGATGCGGCTGAACCGTTGAGCATGCATCGGTCACGACGCTTTTACTCGATTCCGCGAATGGACAGGCGGAGGATGGAGCGACCATGAGCAAACGTTTCAAATCATGCGCGACGCTGGCGGCCGGGTTCCTGTTCGTTGCCTCGGGAGCCGATGCCGCGGCCGATGTGGCGCATATCTTCTGGAAGGATCTGCGCCCCACGACGCAGGCCGTTGCCGAGGACGCAAACCTGCCGATGATCGCGGCAAAACTGCCCGACCACGGCGAGACCTTGTCACTCAATCTGCAGGACAAGACGATACAATTAGCCGGCTACGCATTGCCGGTCGATCGTGACGGCGAGACCGTCTACCAGTTTCTGCTGGTGCCATGGACGGGCGCCTGCAGCCACATGCCGACGCCGCCGCCGAACCAGATCGTGCTGGTGACGCCGGTTCATCCCTACAAGATGAAAGAGACCTACGAGCCGGTCGCCGTCACCGGCGTGCTGAAGCCCGGCATGGAAAAGAGCCAGCTCTTCATCCTCGACGGCGTCTCGATCGTCCAGTCGGGCTACACGGTGCGCAAGGCCGAGGTAGCGAGCGTCGACAGCGTGCCGGACACGGTCACGCTGCCGGTCAACTCGCCGTGGAGTTTCCTCAAAAAGAAGAAGAACTAGAGCGGGATGGGATTACCACCGGTCATATCCAGAGTTTGCGAAGTAGTTTGAGCACTCGATCGGTGTGACACCGTTGAGGATCTGTCCGATCGCCTGGCAGACGGTTTCGACCGTGCGACTTGCGGCCTTTCTGAGCCAGTGCTTG
>NZ_JBWGIO010000030.1:0-41053 GCF_057784215.1 Mesorhizobium sp. CNPSo 4661
AGCTGCTCCTTGGTGAACGGCACGACGTAGCCGCCTTTATCCTCATCATAGTCGAGGGTCGCCCACGGGATCGCGTGGTACTTCTCGCCCATGCCGAGGAAGCCGCCGAAGCCGATGACGGCGAACATGATGCCGTTCGACATCTTGTCGAGCATGACGTCCTCGATGCTGCCGATGCTCTTGCCTTCGGTGTTGTAGACAGACGTGCCGATGACGCGCGAGGCCGCGATGGCTTCGGTATGCCCGGACGGGGTGGTCATGGTGGTGCTCCTCTCTGTTGAATACCTGCACTGACAATGAGGGGCACGGACGAAAGTTCCGGCTTACCGCGCAGCTATCGGTGGGAGTGAACGTGATCCTTCATTCGCCTCCTCGGTGGCGGCCGCCAGCCGCTTTTGTCAGAGATTAGCAAGCTCAACAAGCGTGTTGGCGAGCACGCAAGTCCCCGCAGCCATATCGTAATCTTGGCGCTCTCCGCCTCGTTGGGGCTCACCACGACAGCAGGGGATGAATATCATTCCGGCCGGCGCCAACAGAAAGGGATCGAAGTCCGCCCGGGCAAGCGTGATAGCGACGCTCCGTGGGTTCTTGAGATCCGCTGCGGAGCCCCCTTAGCGCATCCACCATGTAAGCGAGCGATCGGCGACGTTGGTACGAGGCCATTTTCCGGTGTCAGATCGATGAACTCAATTTCCATGTGCCAGTTTCGTAGAAGGCCCGATAGCCGTCGCAACATGAGCAAAAACTGCCGCGCAGAGCAAATTGGAAAGGAGGCGTTGTTTCCAACCGCTTTTCCCGACCCTTCCGATCGCACGCTAAGGCGCCCGCTTCGGATGAAGCTTAGCCGCTGCCGGCGCGAGGCTTTTACGCTATGGGGTTTGCGCGCTAGCCGGCTAGATGCTTGTGAGCTTCGAAGATGCGGACCTTTTCGGGATAGCCGAGATGGAGCGTCCCGTTGCAACCCGGACACCTGAAAGTGGAAATGACCTTGAACCATGAGCCCCGGCGAATGATCGGATGCGAGCATCATGGGCAATCGAACTTCAGTTGATGATCATTGAGACTTTCCGGGTTCGACAATTGGGCACTCTCCTCGCAATCAAGTTACATGGATGCCCACCATCATCGCAGGTCGATGCTGGGCATCCACGGGGTGGCAATGAAGGGACTATTCTTGCTCGGGAGAGATTGGCGACGGGCTCCTGCGATTTCCCTCAGCGACTGGGTTGACCACTTGCCTGACGAAGGCTTTCGCTGGTCCAGACCATGAATACGTCGAAGGTATCAACGTCATCACCGCAACCGTGCGGCGGCATAGAAAAGCCCGCTGACCGGAGCTGTCGGGCCGAAGGCCCGGGCCACCCTTGCACGCAAGCACCACCTCTGGGTTTCACAGACGTTAAGCGAAGCGACTAAGCCGATTTGCGCGTCGGTTTCGCCTTCGTGCCGCCCTTGATCCCTTCCTTCTCCAAGCTCTTTTTCAGAACGGAGGCAAGGTCGACGACGTTCTCCTTGGGCTTTGGCGCTGGCTCGGGCGGCTTCTTGCCCTTCCGCTTGGCATCGATCATTGCGATCAACGCATCCTCATAGGTGTCTTCGAACTTCGACGGGTCGAACTTCGTGACCTTCTTGTCGATCAACAACCCGGCGATTTCGAGCAGATCCTTGTCGTACTTCGGGCTCTTCAGGTCGTCGAAAACGCTGCGCTCCGAAACCATCTCGTTGTGGGTTCGCAACTCAGTCAACAGCATTCCTTTGCCGAAGGGCTGGATGATGACCTCTCTGCCCCGCTGGTACAGCACGACACAGGAGCGTGCCGCGACCCGCATCTTGGCCATGGCTTCGCGCAGCACCGAAAATGCCTCTACGGCGGCACCGTCAGCGGGAATGACGTAATAGGGTTTTTCAAGGTAGCGCGTGTCAATCTCATCGATCGCGACGAAGCCCTCCACGTCAAGCGTATGCTGGGATGTCAGCTTCAGCTTCTTGATCTCGTCCGGCTCGATCTCAACGAAATCGCCTTTCTCGGCCTCATAGCCCTTGATCTGGTCTTCCGTCGGCACGGCGTCGCCGGTTCCTTCGTCGATATAGGCGCTTTTGACGGGCAAGCCGTCTTCCCGATTGAGGATTTTGAAATGAACCTTCCCGGCCTCGGTGGTCGCGCCCACCAGCTTCACCCCGCAGGACACCGACCCGACCTTCAGGAAGCCTTTCCAAACCGCGCGGGGCGCTGCCATGCCTTGTTCCTCACCGATGCATTCACACAGGAACAGTTAGCGCCGAGCATGGTTCCCGGTCGAGCCATGCTATGAGGCTGGCATGAAGACGATAGCGACTTACGATTCGAGGGCGGGCACATTCACGCTCCAGAAAGACATATGGCGAGGAACGTTCCCGATCGCCGACTTGCCAAAATGGTTGGACTTTTACCGCGCGCAGCAGAGACGATATCCTGCGCATGTTGCTGCTTACGCGCCTGACGTTCAAGCGCTCGAAGCCCTTGCCGCCAATTTGGCTGCGGATAGTAACCAGCCGCTCACCATCGTGCCCGACGCCTCTTGAATGCAGCCGAATGCCGCGCGTGCTGATCAGTTGAAGATGACAGCCGACAGGACGGTCATGCCGATCGAGACCGGTATGGCTGCCAGGAGGCAGGCTTCCACGATTAGGGTTTCTTTGTCACTGAACGAAACGCAATGCTTCCCCGTCCCTTTAGGTTCCGCTCCCGATGGCTCTCCTCATATCCGGCGGCTTTGAAGAAGTTTCTGCACTGTAGCGGGTCGATCAGGTCGCATATGGTCCTGAGCGCGTTGCATAAAGCGTCGAAGGATCGCGCGGCCTTCTTTCTGAGCAGCGCCTTGATTTTCGAGAAGGCCATTTCGATTGGATTGAGATCAGGCGAATAGGCCGGCAGCGGCAGCCAGGCACCGCGCGGCGCACCAGTTCAGTCCCACAACTAACCTTTCCGGCAAGCTGCTGATGATGCCGAAGCTGTCCGGCGGCGTGTCTCGTGGCTTCGGTATCATCGAGCCAAGAAGAGCCTGAATGTGCTCGGGCAGGTCGAGCTGGCCGCGCGCCTCGATCTCCAAAAGATATTGGACCTTGGCCAAGCGATCGGCTTCCCCGACCGAATAAGCGCAGACAGCCAGAAACGCCCTCTCCTCCTCCCGAAAACCAGACCGATTCCATAGCTCGAGCCTTCCGAAAGGATCCGAACGGAACGCATCGCCGGCCGCGGCAATACGACCACCGGCCGCCCTGAGCCTCCTTCGGCGTGGATTTTAACGCGAGCTTCTCTTTCGGCATTTCGCTGAACGGCGTCGAGGCAACCGTTTCGCAAATCGTAGCGCGAGGCATGATTGCACGAGGAGGATACCATGACCGACAAGAATGAAAGCGATCATCAAGAAGATCGCGACGCCCAACCCTTCGCCTACGGGCGGCAGTCTGATCCAGATCAGCCTCAATGCTTCCTCGGTCGGAAACAGCCATCAAACTGCAATCGTGACTTCATTGCAGATGATGGGCTTCTCAAACCGCTGCTAATCAGGCGTCGATGAACTTCTGTATGCAATCAGCTACGATCCGCCCCGCACGGCTGTTCAAATGCACGCCGTCGGTGTGAAAAAGCCACCCATTTCTGCGTGCGACTTCGTCGGGAGACTGTCGCATCACCAGTACGCGAAACGCATCGCGGTAGAATGGAAGAAATCTGAACGCCGTGAAGGCCCGACCGGGCGAGGCATGAACTGCTTCCGCGATCGCCTCATAGAGCGAAATGTAGACGCAGCGTTCCTCATCCGCGACAGATGCCACGATCCCGGAATATTCCTCGACCCGGCGATTGAGTTCGCTCTGGAACGGATCATCCGAGTCCAAGGCTTCTCCAATGGGACAGAGCGAGCAAAGCCCCACCTCCGCCTCAGTTTCCCGCTTTAGTCGACGGGCTATTTCGACGAGGTTTTCGCGATACCAGTCTGGTGACGGACTACATGGGAGGCGCTTCGATAAAGCGAAGAAACGCCGTGCCTTGCTTGACACGACGGCGAGAACGTCATTGCCGCCAACCCAAACGACAACCTTGTGGGGCCGACAGGCAACCACGTCTGGCAACCTCTGCAGCGCGCTATAGGCCAAGTCACCACCGACGCCGAAATTCCGAAACTCAAATCGGCCGTTGCGCGGCCGGCGGCGAAGCTCAGCGATCCAATCAAATGCTTGTCCTTTGCCTGCCGTGCTGCTCGATCCGAGGCACGCCACGATCTTTCGCTCAAGGCTCATGATGACATCGCAGCTTGGCCAAATGCGTTTTCCGAAATGATGTAATCATCCGAATGCTAATGATGGATCACACCCGCAATCCTAACTTAACGGATTGACCGTCGTCGATGCTGTAAACCTGGGCGCGTCCGACGCCCTCGATGAGACGATGCCAGCGGCCATGGGCCGCCGCCAGTTCCCGAGCGCTGGCTCGGCGTCGCGACTCCATGCGATAACCAACATGCGTGCCAGCTAGCGCCTTTGCGGCTCGGATCGCCCGCTCTTCCCTTTGCTGATCGTCCCGCCATCATGCTAGCCAGAGCGACAGCCGCTATACTAGAGCCAAGACGCATCCAGCGTCCTCCGGCTAAAGAGCTGGCATCCTACTAACCACAGACAGGATGTGCGCTACACGCGTGAACGCATCCGGAGGGCGGAATGAGTGACCGCTTCCTCGACCCTCGAACTGTATGCGGGCGCAAAGCGCGTGCCTGACCGCGCCGGACGCCTGGCGACGTCCCGCTCGTGGTCCTAACTCACCTCACGGCCTAGCCCGCACGGCGGGTTCGTTCTCTGGCCACCGTGCTGCCTGGCGAAGTGCCCAAGTCTCGGCCGTATTATTCAGAATCTGGCATGGGCCCTGTTGGGACGCTACGCCTCCCAATTACTGCGCACCAGGCGTCCATTCCGGCAGCGGCGCAAGGCTGCGGTTGAACTGCTTCCACCACATGGACTCGTCTATCTCGCAGCAAGCGAGCAGCATGGCGTGCGCCTTCTCGAACGCCTGGGGGCGATATCGTCGAAGGTCATCTTCGCGTCGTACGGGACCGACACCACAAGTTCCTGACCGGTCTGTGTGCCGCCTTCGTCGACCTGGAGATAAAGCCAAACGACGAAATGCGCGCCGTGGCCAGTTGCGTCCGCATTACCGATCTTGATGCGGTCGATGCCTGCTGCGGTTACTTTCATGCCGACATTCCTTCATTTGGGATTCATAGTGGCTCCCGGAAGTCCGTGGCAATCAGAAAGGTTCCGGAACCGCTGCCCCTATGGTGAAGTATTGATAAAAGACGGTCGCCCCTTTCCTGGGGCAGCGAGCGCGGCCAAACCGGCGACGGGCGCGTACCTGACGGCTCCGACAAGATTGGCGGCCGGGGGATCAACCCCCCAATGAGATAGGCTCGGCAAGTCCATCAATCGTTCGTCGAGCCACGGACGCGCGCCACTTCGCTGTGATATTCAAGCGGAATGCGGCTTAGCGTCCGCGCGGGCGGTATGCAGTGTGCTGTCTTTCGCGCATGCGAGAGCCATAGATCGGCTAGGCCCGACCAGCAAATCGTGTCCGGCCGCTGCACGCGACATTCAACATTCCTGCAGGAATGCCGGGGGCTGGATCTGACAACTAACTGCGCAGACTTGTACTTGTTGAATGGAACGCGGCCATCTCCATATGGCGGTTTTCCATAGATACGGGGCAAGCCGGAAATTGGTCCGACAAGCCGCAACGACAGAAGACGACATTCGTTCCTGCGGCATGGGCGGCCCAGCCTCGGTCACGCTCATACCGCATTCATCGGCGCGGCGGGCGGCTGGAACGGGAACTGACGCCGCACGTTGTTCCGGCATATTCAGCATTCAGATTTTGGAGTGAGCCGTGGGCCTGTTTACGAAGGACATCAAGACGATGGACGACCTGTTCCTGCATGTTCTGCAGGACATCTACTATGCCGAGAAGCAAATCCTGAAGGCGCTTGCCGACATGGTCGAAAAGGCGACCAATCGCGATTTGACGGCTGCCTTTAAGGCGCATCTCTTTGAAACGGAAAAACATGTGCAGCGGCTCGAGCAAGCGTTCGAACTGATTGGCGAAAAGGCGAAGGGGACAACCTGCCCGGCGATCGACGGCATCATCAAGGAGGCCAACGAGATCGCCGGCGAGGTTGCAGAGAAGAAGGTGCTCGACGCCGCCTTGATCACCGCGGCGCAGGCCGTCGAGCACTATGAAATCACCCGCTACGGAACGCTGATTGCGTGGGCGCAGGAGAGCGGCAACGAAGCCGTCGCCCGGCTTCTTACAACGACGCTCAACGAGGAAAAGGCGGCAGACAAGAAGCTGACCACCATTGCGCAGCGAAAGGTCAACCAAAAGGCATCCGGCTGAGCGGCAGCTCTCCAAAGGGATCTCTGCATGAATGAGCGCGGTGAACAGACCCGATCGCTCTGGATGAAGGTCGACGTCTATCCTGACGCGCCGAAATTCTCGGGAAAGAAGAGCTGCAACACCGTCATCATCGGATCGGGCATCGCTGGGCTGTCGGTCGCACACGAGTTGGCCAGCATCGGTGAAAGGGTGATCGTCATCGATCGAGGATCGATCGCCGGCGGGATGACGTCCCGCACCACAGCGCATCTGGCGCCAATTTGCGACGACGGCCTGAGCGCGTTGATCAATCTGCGCGGTGAAGAAACCGCAAGGCTCTTCCAGGAAAGCCAGGAAGCCGCGGTAGCACGCATCGAAGAAAACGTCGCCGAGTTGAAGATCGACTGCAATTTCCGCAGGCTGGACGCCTTTCTGTTTCCTGCGATGGGGCTGGATCCCAAGGAGGCGCGCGACCAGCGCCGTGAGGAATTCAACGCGGCGCGGAAGTTGGGCGCGCCCGTCGAACTCGTGACCGGAGTGCCGTTAAAGGGTTTCGAGAAGGCGCCCGTCCTGCGCTATCCCAATCAGGCCACGTTCCATCCGCTGCGCTATCTGCGTGGCCTAGTTACCGCAATCCGTGTCAGGGGCGGGCTGATCTTCGCGGACAGCCCTGTGGTCGCCTTTGAAGAATCGCCCGATGGCGTACGCATCTCTACGGAGAACGGTGGCGTGATCGAAGCGGCTGCAGCCGTCATCGCCACGAATTCCCCGATCAACGATCGCTTCCAACTGCACACAAAGATGTCGCCCTATCGCACCTATGCGATGGCCTTCACGCTGCCGCGTGGCGATCTGCCGGATGCGCTGTTCTGGGATACCGGCAATCCCTATCATTACGTCCGAATGAATCCCGGCCCAGGCTCGATCGACTATCTGATCGCCGGCGGCGCCGACCACAAGTCGGGCGAAGCCGACGATGGCGACATCCGCTTCGAGGCGATCGAGGCCTGGATACGCCAACTCGTTCCCACGCTGGGCAAGGAGGTCACCCGTTGGTCAGGGCAGGTTCTGGACACGATCGACTACTGCGCCTTCATCGGTCCAAATCCCGGCAGCAAGTCGGTCTATGTGGTCACCGGTGATTCAGGACAGGGCATGACACATGGCGCGCTGTCCGGCCTGCTTCTGAAGGACCTGATTTCGGGACAGGAGAACCGTTGGGCGACGGTTTACGAGCCGTCGCGCAAGACGCCCTCTGGGGTGATCAACTATGTCCGGGAAAACGTGTCCGCCGTCAAAAATCTTGCCGCTTACCTGCTTCCGGGCGAGTTGAAGTCACTTGACGCGCTTGCGCCCGGTCAGGGTGGGATTCTTCGCAACGGCGTGAGCAAGATTGCCGCCTGCCGCGACACAGCCGGAAAGTTGCAGCTGCATTCCGCCGTCTGCACGCATTCCGGATGCGAAGTCGCCTGGAATTCCACCGAGCAATGCTGGGACTGCTCCTGTCACGGCTCGCATTTTGCTCCCGATGGCACTGTGCTCAACGGGCCGGCCGTTGATCCTCTCCGGCCAGTGGACGCGTCCGCGGGAGAGATTGATGCCCTTACTCGAGCGCGGTAAAAAGATCGTCGAGAACATTACGGGCTGGGAGCGGCCGTCAAGCGGCGAGCTCGATCGTCAGGTGCACGCGCGAGGCGAACGCTTTCTTCTTCAGGGACGATGGTATCATTCCCAATCACCCCGCTGGGCTCTTGCGCCACTGCTCAACTGTCAGTGTGATTTCCGAAGCGGGCCTTGGAACCGGTCGAACCGAAGATAGTTGAAGTAGACCCAGCTCGCAGCGAGGTGATCATGTCTTTGAGCGTCAACGGCGCATCTATGGCGCTCTCCGAAGATCCCCGCGTTTCGCTCGATAAGCTCCTCTGACGCTGCAACCGCAATGCCAAAGCGAACACAAAAGTCCCCGGGGAATACGACGCCACGGAAGGGGATGCCCAGCCCAAAGCTTGGCGAGCAGGAGTTCAAGGTGCGTTACCGACAGCAGTTTGCCGACCCTGCGTTTGACAAGCTGGACTCCGAACTCGGAGACATTGCCGAAGTGGCTTGGCAGGCCTATGCCGATAGCCGCAAGAGTCCGCGGACCCGTAAGGCGGGACCGGGGTTTGCAGATCCCGATTACGACCTCTCGGTGGACTGGATCGCAGCGCGGCAGGCGATCGATGATGCTCAGCAGCGTTACGAGAACCGGGCCATGCCGCCCCACGTTCTCATCATCAACAGCTCATCGCGGAGCGAACATACCTGCCCGGGGGAAATGTCAAAAAGCTTCCGGTTGGCCGAGTTGGCGCGGGATGCGATCGAGAGCAATGGCAAGCTAACGGCAGAAATACTCGATCTATCACGGCTCGCGTCAGAATACGGGCGCAACATTCATCCATGTAAGGCGTGTTTCTCAACCGCAGCTCCACTCTGTCACTGGCCTTGTTCCTGTTATCCGAACCATTCGCTCGGGCAGGTGCAGGACTGGATGAACGATATTTATCCGCTCTGGGTGGCTGCCCACGGGATCATGGTGATCACGCCCGTAAACTGGTACCAGGTTTCATCTCCCCTAAAGCTGATGATGGACCGCCTCGTCTGCGCGGATGGTGGAAACCCGGATCCGACACTTACCGGGGGGAAGGACGCTGAGAAAGCCAAGCATGTCGAACTCGACGGCTGGGATTATCCGCGTCACCTAGCTGGCCGACTGTTTTCAATTGTCGTTCATGGCGATGTCGAAGGCGCCGAGAATGTGCGCCGTTCGGTTTCCGATTGGCTGCGGTTCATGAACCTTGCGCCAGCTGGGCCGGCTGCCGAGCTCGACCGCTACATCGGCTATTGGAAACCCTACGCCACCAATCATCAGGAACTGGACACCGACGAAGCCATCCAGGGCGAAGTGCGCAACGTCGCCTTGACGCTTGCCGAAGCGCTGATGGACCAGCGAGCCGGTAGAATAAGGATAGCCGGCTCGACGTTAGAAGAACCGAGGCAGAAATAGGTCCATCCCAGCAAGGATGAGACCCTCCGGTTCGCCCCCGACAACCAGCGACATCTGCCGGTCAGTGCAGCGTACTTCCGGCTCTATTCGCGACAGCTCATGCAGCCCATAGCTAGCTAGCGAACATCCAGACGGCTAAATGGCCGCTCCGATTAAGCCGAGCAGTGATTTCGAGCCGATAGCTGACGGGCTTTGCAGTTCCCCTGAGCCGTTTTGGGATCAGGGCGGAGGCACGGACGGTCCCGCAACGATAGCAGAAAGCTTCGCCTTGTGAACAAGGGCGGACTTCTCGTGTGGCTTCTTCAGGGGTATCCCCGGTTGATCCCTCAAACAGCGCGAAACTGGACTGCGCGTTCGCAGCTGGTCAAGCGGCACGCTACTGCGCTCCCATTCGCCGGGAACGAAGTCGTGGCGTCGCTGTTGGATTGTCGCAACCAGCGAGAGCACAACATGCCAATCTATCACTTCCACGTCGACAATGGCGAATTCACCCCAGACCCTAACGGAATCGAACTGCCAGATTTGACTGCCGCGCGGCGGGAAGCAGTGCGTGCGGCCGGCGAAATAATCAACGAGAGCAATCGGTCATTCTGGGAGCATATGACGCCCTGGATCATGAATGTGACGGACAGCGAAGACCGCCTGTTGTTCACCCTTCAATTTGGGGCGAAGGTTCCCTCGGGATCCGCGCGATATATTCCCTCTACCAAGGAACCAGAAGGCTCTGGCTCGACATGAAAAACCCCCTGGCCGGAGCCAGGGGGTGAAGGGTCCGAGATATTAATCATGCTTCCTGAGAGGGGCTTTCGCTTTCGCGCCGACGACCCTTGGAGGGAACCGCTTGCTCGCGGCGACGGTTATACCGTTTTCGCGGTGATTTGCCGTGTATCTCGTCCAGATCCTGCTGCCTCGCAACGACAACCAAGGTGAGCCGTTTCCGGGGAAGGAGTTCGACGATGTGAAAGAAGAACTCGCGGTTCGTTTCAAAGGCGTCACCGCCTATCTCCAGGCACCCGCGGAGGGTCTTTGGAAAGACAGTGGCGAAACAGACAGTGACGAGATTGTTATCTTCGAGGTGATGACGCCAGAGGTGAACGTTTCAGATTGGAAACTTCGACGTGGCGATCTGGAGCGCCGGTTTAAACAGGATAATGTTGTGGTCCGCTACTTAGCGATAGCGCTCATCTGAGACGTTAACTCGATGCCAAAGACATAGGTCCCAAAAAGCGAATACGACCCCCGCCCCAGTCCGACGGCGCTGCTACAGACTTCTTCAGCGGCCTGTTAGCTCGCCAATGGCCAGGCAATGTCGAGCGAGGCAGAATAAAGCAGCTTGCCGGTCTCATCGCGCACGGCGCCCCTAACGTCCAATTCGCGTGAAGCCATTCGTCGATGGCAATCTCATGCAATGCTTTCAGTGCTTCCCCTCGCAGCCGCTGGGGTTGTCGAGATCGAACCAGGTATCACCTAGCTTTACTCGTTTCGGAGAATTTCAAAGGTAGTTCGGCATTGGCTGCCAATGTGAGGCGCCTGCTCCTCGGCCGCATTCAAGCTTGCTGATATGAAAGCTTGCTGCCGGGCGTCCACCGCTTACGCTGCTCCAACGGCATGGTTTGTGAACTGGAGGCTTGGTTCCAATCGCGGGAGACACCGATGGGCACTCGGGAGCATTTTCCGCACTCGGGCGTTAATCAAACGTTGACCTGAAGGATCGTGCCTTTGGACGACGTTGATGGCCTTGTAAAGCTGCGCCGACATGTCCGCATTCTTGTGGACCTCGGCCGGCTGGCCGGAGAAGAAACCACGCTCTCTCGCTTCCTTGATCAAGCCTGCGTGCAAGTTGCTCGAGCGATCGAGATCGACCACGTAAAGGCCCTGCGATATCGGCATAAAACAGCTGATTTGTTCATCGAGGCCGGGTTTGGTTGGAAGGACGGCGTGGTGGGTCTGGCGACGTTTCCCGCCGACCTGCGGTCGCCACCTGGACGAACATACCAGACGGGTGAGCCGGTGGTGATAGTAGACGGAGCGACTGCGCAACAGCGGGGGGATTTCGTTTTTTCCGAGGTGCTTAAAGAGCACAATATCAAGTCCCTTGCGAACGTACCTATCCTCGTCAAGGGCGCAGCTTGGGGCGTACTCGAGGTGGATTCGACAGTCACGCGCGAGTTCGGCGACGACACTATCGCTTTTCTGATGGCTGCTGCGGCCGTTATCTCTTCAACACTGCAGAGACCAACTGCTTCCGCCGACGCGCAATCAACAGCAGCCGCCATCGGTCAGGTGGAGGAACGCGAGGTGCTGCTGCGGGAGATGCAGCACCGGGTGAAGAACAACTTCCAGCTTATCCTGGCCTCCATTGCTATTCAAAAACGGCGCTTCGAGAGCGCCGAAGTGCATCGCGTTCTGGAGCACGTGGCAAACCGCGTGAACGCTATTTCGCTTGCCCATGACCAGTTGTCACCCGGCCAGGATCTGCGGGCGGTCAATGTGGCGAACTATCTGCGCGCGCTATGCGCATCACTGCAGGCGCAGATGGAGAACGCGACGATCGAGATCAACGCCGACGAAGTCGAACTCGCGATGGAGCGTGCTGTTCCGTTGGGCCTCATCTTGAACGAGGCCGTGATGAACTCTGTCAAGCATGCCTTCGGCACAGGTAAAGGCAATATCAATGTTAGCCTGCAATCCGGCGTCGGCTACGGGGAGGCGCGACTGACGTTGGCAGATGACGGACATGGCGTGCGGAACCCGCGACCCGGTGGATCGGGACAAAAGCTCATTCAAGCACTTTCACGCCAGATTGGCGGCACGGCGGAGCTGTTAAGCTCTGACAAAGGCACCACCGTAACGGTCGTTTTTCCCGTAATCGCATAACGAGTTCGGCGTACCTCTTTACGCATCTCGCACTCCCTGACGCACAGCTCGAAATCGATACGCTTCTCGCAAGAGATCGTCGGCAATAGACCATGACCACCATCGCGACCTTCAACGTATACGGCGTAACACCCGCCCTCCTCAAATGGCTCGGTGAAACCCGATATGAGATCGTTGGCTTGCAGGAGCTCACTTCATCCGACGAGAAATTCCCCGCCGATGCCATCGGGCAAGCCGGCTACGGTGCCATCTGGCACGGTCAGGAGTCTTGCCCCCGGCGTGGCAATTCTCGCCCGGGGGGCGCTCAACCAGTGGAGCGCAGACAGGGCTTGCCCGGCGATCCGGTCGACACACTGACCCGGCCGCTACTCGAACCCAGATCGGCGAGCTTGATTGGCTGCCTCCACTGGCTGGGTGGCAATCCTGCCGCAGGCCCGAAATTCGATTACAAGCTCGCGTGTTTCCGGCGATTGATCAGCTATGAGACCGTGCTCAAGGAAGACACTGTCCTCTGCCTTGGTCGTGCCCGCCGCCATCTATGCCGTGGTGCCAGCATGTTGGATAGGAGATGCCGGCTACTTCTCCCAGATCCGTCAGGTTATGATCTAGCCCGCGACGGCTGGGCGATCGTCTACGTTTGCCTCCTCCAATCTTATATTAGCCAGCGCTTGGAACCTCGAACGATGCATGGAGTTCCCTTTCGATCATGGAGGAGAAACCAATGACCGAAAAAGATAATCTGACCGGTTCCATATCCGACCGCGATGCGTGGGATCGCACGTCCGGCGCTGCCACCGCAGGCAAGTCCGGAGCGGCAATCGATAAGCTGAAGTCGAGTGCCTCCGACGCGTTGGGCGACCTGAAAGACGCTGCGGCTGCGGTTTCGACAGATGCCCGAGGGTATGCGGGGGGCGTGGCCGCGGATGCCGCGGGTGCTTTCAAAGAGGCGGTGGAAACAAACAAGACCGCCGGGGCCGACGCTATCGCAAACATTGCCCACTCGGTCAAAGAAGCGGCAGATGGCATCGAGCAGAAATCGCCTCAAGTGGCGAGCATAGTGCGCAGTGCCGCCGAGGGTGTGGAGCGGATTTCGACCGACATCAGGGATCGTAATGTCGGCGAGCTGGTCGACTCGGTGACAAAGTTCGCGCAACGCCAGCCCGCCGCTTTCTTTGGCATCGGGATCCTCGCTGGTATCGTGCTGACGCGCTTCATGCGGAACTCCAACTCCTGATCTGTCAGGGCCAGGAGGGCTGACATGGACAATGGGCCGGAGGTTCGTTCTTTTGGAGGCGTTGTGCGTGAGGCGGGAGACCGAGCAGCGTCTTTGGCTCGTCTCGACCTGGAACTCTTTCACGCTGAGCTGAAATCAAAAGCTTCCACGATCATGGCGTCTGGGATCTACGGGATCGCGGCGGCGGTCCTGTTTGTTCTGGGGTCGTTTGCCTTGGTGGAGTGCCTGATACTCGCCATCGTGCTGGCTGGAATCAGTGCCGTTTTGGCGTGTCTGATCGTCGGTGCTGTGCTGTCCGTCGCGGGGGTGGCGTCGCTGCATTTCGCAAAAAAGGCCATCGCAGGTTGGACGCCGATCCCGGAGCAGACAATCGCCCAGGCAACCGCCGATTTCACCGCGCTGAAGAGAGGACTCCATCATGGCGCCAACCAATGAGCAGATTGCAGCCTTGGCGGCAAGAGCTGCCTTGGAGCGACACGCGCTAGCTGGCTGCGTCGCGGAGATTACTCGCCGAGTGCAACCTCGTCAGCTGGCAGACGGCGCCATGGCCATCGCGAAGAAGAAGATGGAAGAGACGTTCGGCAACGTTTCCAATGCCGTGAAGGAAAATGGTGGGACGGCAGGGCTAATCGGCCTGGGGGCAATTACCGCATTCGAGGTCGGAAGGCTGAGCGCGACCGAAAATACTTCCAGGCATTCTGATGACCATGCGAGCGACCCGGAAACCGAGCCGCCATACGAGCGATCGGACCCGCCGGTTGGTTCGTTTGCTCGGGCTGGCGCGGTGGCTCGGTTTGCAGGCGGGCTGGCGATCGGCTCGATACTAAGCGGCGGCTTCAGGTCGACGGCGCTAGAGAAAGAGCTGATGGCCAATATCCCGTCCGAACTGAGTATACCTGCAGGCGACTTCATCTCTCAACATTCGAGGGGTGCGAAGATTTGGGCCGCGCAAGCTTTCGGATTTGCAAAATATGGCGCTGCGTTCCTTGTCATCATGGCGGCCATCAGCAACCATTTGAGCGGGTCCACCTCGAGCGACCAGAACGATGCCGGTTAGCTTCCGTGCCTCAGTCCGCACCGACCAGCAATCGGATGTCGAGGAAGCTGCTCGATTGTTGTTGGCTCCCACTTCCTTGCTCGATCCGGCCTCACGGACGATGCTGTCGATCCGTTCGCTGTGCCGCAAAGCGCCGAAAGTCGCGGCGTCGGCAGAGTAGACGGCGGCATAGGCGTTCCAAAAGCTTTGCATCGTCTCGGATCGAGATCCGGAGCCCCTTCGTCGTTATTAGCCACCGCGCATGTTTCTTCGCTAGTCCGCGTCGCAGGGGAAAGCTACCTACTCATCTCGCCAGATCACGCGCTTCTCCCACCGGATTTGCACCAAGCGCCGGTAGCGGATCGTGTGCGCCTGCTCTCCGGTCGGGTGGAATAGCTCGGCGTCCAAAGGTTAAGCAGCGTCCTTAGCGGGATCGGTCCTGATCCGGGAAGCTAGAGTCGACTCTAGGAGGCTTCAATCTCGGTAGGCACGGTCCCGCGGAGACCATCGCGCGGCTTGAAGCTGGAAGCCTTCGATGCGGACTCTGCTACACCGCCGACTCTTGGTGAACGGGCGTCCGATTAAGTATCTTGCAATCCGAAAGCCGCCTTTCCGCTACTTGATGAGTTTCGGCGCCGGAAGACGTACGAAAGTCCTCGAGGAAGGAACCCGCGGGCCACATGCGGTGAGCTAGGGGATTTCGATTTGCGGCTGCTGTCAGCGATGGCTTTCGACCACAACATGGAGTTTTTATCAGTGTCTCATGACCGATTGTGCTCGGCCTAACCGGTGCGGGAGGCCTGACATATGGCGGATCGGCACGGGCTGCAGAGGGTCAATACAGGGGGACCGGAGACGAACGGGGAAGCAACCCAGCGGATGCTCCGAAGACGAAGTAAGCATCGCGCAATTTGGCTATGGACCGGCAGGGCCGTGGACGCCCTGTTTCTGACACACCACGAGGCCTGATCGGCGAGGACGACGGGGCGCCGGCTCGCACAAAGATTGTAAACGTGGCTATCTCCGCAGACCAAAGAAGCTCAGGACTGCGAGAATAACGACGACGAGCCCAACGAGGTAAATGATGCTATGCATTTCTATCTCCTCCTAGAAGAATAACATTTAGAAAACGCTAATGTTCCGCTGTCGAGCGATCACTTCGTGTAGCTCGAGCGGCTTGTAGAAACGCGCATTTTTAAGGCTTAAATCACCCACTGCAGTGCTAAGCCGAGCGTCGCGAGCCCCATTGCCGCTGTCGAGAGCCAGCCGAGCAGACGCAGCCACCCCTGCACCGGGAACTTGCCCATGATGTCGGCGCGTCCGGCCATCAACATCATGACGATCATGACGGGAACAGCACACATACCGTTGATCACCGCGCTCCAGTAGAGGGCCTTGATCGGGTCGATAGGGGTGAACATGATACCGGTGCCCAGCGCGGCCGCCGCCGCAAGGGTGGCGTAGAACGCCACCGCCTCCTTAGGTTTGCGCGACAGGCCAACTTTCCAGTGAAATGCCTCGCCGACGGCGAACGCGGCCGATCCGGCGAGCACCGGGACGGCGAGCAATCCGGTACCGATGATACCGGCGGAAAAGATGATGAACGCGAACTTGCCCGCCACCGGCTCAAGAGCCTTGGCCGCGTCGGTGGACGAGGCAATGTCGGTGACCCCGGCGTTGTGAAGCGCTGCCGCGGTCGTGAAGATAATTGCCAGACCGATGAGATTGGATAAGGCCATGCCCACCAACGTGTCCGCGCGAATGCGCTGAAACGCCCGCGCTGCCTGCCAGGGGGCCCATTTTAGCGGCTTGGCGGCCGGCTTCGCTTCCTCTTCCTCAACTTCCTGCGACGCCTGCCAGAAGAACAGGTAGGGCGAGATGGTGGTGCCGAGAATGGCCAGCAGGGTGGTGAGGAACGTCCCGCTCCATTGGATCTGCGGGATGAGCCCTCTGGCAGCATCACTCCAAGAGACCTTGGCCGCGAACATAGCCATCACGTAGGCAAACAGGCTGAGGGTCGTCCATTTGAGGATGGTGACGTAGCGGCTGTAGTCGAGGAACACGATTGCCGCGACACAGACCGAGGCGAAGCCGATCACGTAGACCGAACTTGGACCTCCGACCAGCAGTTTCAGCGAGTCGGCCATGGCGCTGAGATCGGCGCCAATGTTGATGACATTCGCGATAAAAAGCAGGGTGACGATAAAGCAGAGCAAGGCCCGCGGGTAGTAGCGGACCAAGTTGCCCGATATCCCTTTGCCCGTCGTGCGGCCGATCCGCGCTGAAATCTCCTGGATGGCCGCCATCAGTGGGAAAGCCACAACCATTGTCCAGCCGATAGTGAACCCGAGCTGCGCTCCCGCTTGGCTGTAGGTGCCAATACCTGAGGGATCATCGTCCGAAGCCCCGGTGATAAAGCCCGGCCCGATAGTGCGCAGGAACCGCTGAAACGGCCCTTTCGCGATCATGTTGCTCTGCTCGTGAGAGGCTCCCGAACTGGCATCGCTCACGTCTTAGTCCTCCATGCCCAAGGCCCTGCAACGAAGGGTCGACCTCGGTCGAGGGCTCACCGACGACGTATGAGCGCCTGCTAAGTTAGGTTGGATGGATGATGAACGGGGATTATTCCCTTCAGTTCCCTCGCATCTACTTAAGCCCGCGAGGATAAGCTTCGACGCGCCGGTCACCGCGCGCCCGGGCCGCCGCTCTCTGTGGGATACGATGTCGCCGTCCAGGCGCGATAGGCCTCCTCATCGCCCTGGCTCCTCGCACCGAAGGCGCGCCAAGCGGTAAATGAAGATGCAGGCTACTCGCGCTAGCCGGCTAGATGCTTGTGACTTTCGAAGATGCGGACCTTTTCGGGATAGCCGAGATGGAGCGTCCCGTTGCAACCCGGACACCTGAAAGTGGAAATGACCTTGAACCATGAGCCACGGCGAATGATCGGATGCGAGCATCGTGGGCAATCGAACTTCAGTTGATGATCATTGAGACTTTCCGGGATCGGCAATTGGGCACTCTCCTCGCAATCAAGTTACGTGGATGCCCACCATCATCGCAGGTCGATGCTGGGCATCCACGGGCTGGCAATGAAGGGACTATTCTTGCCAGCCCACCCTAAGAGAAATTTCCGGAAATGGTTTCACGGCTGGGACCTATGAGCGACGTGGCAAGACGTTCGTCTCAGGGATAGTAGGACTGAGGGGCAAGGGACGGCTCGTGGAGGAACCAGCCAGGCTCATTACTGTTACAGGACAGCCCGTCGCGCACACGTTGCCAGCGCATCCGGGCGGTCCCCAATACCTGCCCGCCAGCTCCAGCTGGCGGGCTTTTTGGCGGCTTGACAACCCACCATAGCGGGCCAGTTTCTCGGCGTTTGAGGGATCAATCGGGGATCCGCAAGGCGAAGCTTTCTGCCATCGTTGTGGGACCTTCCGTGCCCCCGCCTCTACCGCCGCCCTGATGCCAAGACGGCTCAGGCGAACGGTAAAGCCCGCCGGCTCCGGTCGTCGGGCTTTTTTGTTACCCGGAACCTAAAGCACGGAAAAGCATTGCCTTTCCATGTTCAGCGACAAAGAAACCCTAATCGTCGAAGCTTGCCTGCTGGCAGCAATACCGGTCTCGATCGGCATAGCAGTGCTGTCGGCCGCGATCTTCCACTGATGTCGCACAGGCCGCTAGCGACTGCCCATGCCATCTACCTCAATCAGGAAAACGGAATACGATCCGGCCAGCAAAATCCTCTCGGTGTGGTTTGTGGCCAGCGGCAAGCGCTACGACTTTGAGGAGGTGCCACCAGAGACCTACACGGCCTTCCGGTCGGCCTTCGTCAAGGGCCGCTATTTCAACGACCACATCCGCAATCATTTCCGGTATCGCCGCGTTCCGGACTAACTGTCCATTTCAAGAGGCTGGTGACCAGGTTGTTCGTGCCAAATGACCTGCCTAAGGTCGCGCCTATCGAAGCCATGGGGATTGGCGCAAAGTTTTTACAAGCGCTGATCCCGGCCGGTGGCCGTATCCAATTCAGCGAGGCGCTCCCAGGCACACCAGCGACGCCGTCTACCACCCTGCGTGCGAGGCGAACCTCGAAGGATCATATCGAAGCGGATCGATAGCGCTTACCGCGGTGGCCCAACGATGAACTGGCGCAAGATCAAGTGCTACGTCGAGAAGGAGATGGACATCCTCGGCGTGCAGCGAGGGGCCGGTGAGCCGGCCATGGTGCTCATGGCCGACAAGGGCCACTACATGGGCGGCGCTTTCGTCACCTTCAAAGCTGACAAGCGCCAGGCGCTGTGGAACCGCATTCATCGGCAAGGTGGCGCTCCGCCGCCGAGGGGTTTGAAGAAGCAGAAGGCGGAGTGGCTGAAACCCGGCCTCGTCGGTAGAGTGAAAATCCTCAAGGGCGAGGAGATGCTGCGGCACGCCTCGTTAAAGGATTTTCGGGAGGATGAATGATGGCCGTCGCCAAGAAGGATCAGGAGCGCGTCGGCTACGCGTGGATGTATGGCCAGCAGGCGCGCAAGGACGGCAAGGAACGGGCTGTGCCTGATTATTGGGTCGAGCATGCGGAAGCTTGGTTGCAGGGTTTCGACGGGGTGTCGCTCGGCGCTGAGCCCAAGCCGGTGAGCGATCGACTGGAAGCCGAGCTGGACGAAGGCGCGGTGTCGAAGCGCTAGTTCAACGAAGATCGCCTCGGCCGCGACATTCCGCCCTCGGAACGAAATCGCTCGACTTCAGTTGATTTTGGGAAGGGACGGCAGACTTAAGGGATGCCGAACTATGGTCGAGATTCTCAATCTGGAAGTTGCCAGGGCGCGTCAGCGCATCAATCGAGCAAACCGCTCGCTCAGCCGGGCAAACGAGTTGGCGGACGAGTGCGGCGGGGTTGCTATCAACCTGACTCTCTGCAACCGCATCCGCGTCGAACACCAGCGCGTGATCGATGCGCGCGCCCGCTTTATGAAGCTCAATCCCGAAGCACGCTATTGAGGGAATTTGCCATGCTGTTTGAACCGCTCAATTCGGACGGCCGAAAGCGAAGCGCCCTCTACCATGCCGCAAGGTTGGAGATGCTGCACAAACGGGTTGTGACGCGTATGGAGCGTACAGACCACGCGGCGGACGAGGTCGAGGCGGCGGCGGAATTGCTCGTTGAAGCTGTTCAACCGTCTGGAAAAGCCCAGACGCTCGGCATGTAGTGCGCCAGCGGTCGGTCTTGGCTCTCCTCCAGGTTGGCGTTCAGCCGGCCGTCGATGATATACAGCACTTCAATCATAGGAATTTCTCCCCTTCGCCACGGTGCTCGTAGCAGGACCAGTACGATGGTTGTTTCGGCCCGAAACCCCAACCGGCATCCTTGCCGCATTCGGCATGCTCGCAGCGTGCCCGAGCGGGCCGCGCGGGCGCTGCTGGATGGTCTCACCGGTGCGAGTGGCCTCGTCGCTCATCCGTAGCGCCGTCCGCGCGGGGTGCCCTTCATCTTGTCCAATTCATCCTGCAGGTGGCCGTTGAGCACGATCATCTCCTTCAGCGCCTTCACGGTGTCGCCGCCGTGAAGCTTGATGAACTTGTCGGCAACCTGTTGCAGCGCTGCCTCCTGGCGGCTGTCCAACCTGACGATGTGATCCATGGCCGTTATCCTAGAACAAGGAAGCCTGCGCTGGCGGCTCGCCTGGAAACTTGATCTGCGTTTCCGGCTTCTCAACGATCACCAGCGTGTCGTCCGGCGCCGGCCGCTGTAGCTTCTTCGCCTCCGACCAGGGGGCGGTGAGCCACAATTCGGTTTCCTCCGGCGTGGTCAGGATCACCGGCATTGCCTTCTCGTGGATCGGCTTGATGAGCGCGTTGGGATTGGTCGTCAGGAAACCATAGATTTCGTGGTCGCCGGGGCCTTCCTTCACCTTGCGCACGCCGTGCCATGGCGTCCACAGGCCGGCGAAAAAGAACAGTGGTCGCTCCTCGCTGACCGCGAACCAGAAGTTCTTCTGGATCCCGGTTTCTGGATCCTTGTCGCCCGGTGTCGGCGACGGCTCGGCAAAGCTCGTCACCGGCACCACGCAGCGGTTCTCGACGCCGAGATAGGGCTGCCAGTGGGCATACTGCGGATTGCGGACATTGGTTGTGCCGGAATCGGCGTTGCCGCGCATCCGCTCGGGGGGCGTTGGCATGCCCCATCGAAGCCTGGCGAGCTCGCGGCTGCCGTCGGCAGCATTGCGAACCACCGGAGCAAATTGGTTTGGGTAGATGTCGATCGAGGACTCTAAGTTGCCGGAGATGTCGCGGAGCGTCCGCGTCCACTGGCGGATCGCCTCCTGGCTGGTCGATGATGTTGTAGAGATTGCACATGCCTAGCTCCGCAGGGCTTCGGGCACGCTGAGCGGCCCCATTTCCAGAATTCGCTCATAGGCGCCGGAGCGCCACCATACGCCGCGCGCGCTACCGTTCTTCCTGTCTCGCTTCGGATCGAACTTGATACCGCCGAAGTGGTCAAGGAAGGCCGCTGCGGCTGCGCTATCGGAAAAGCAGTGCAGCCGCCATTGTTCCTGCTTGCCGTCCTCCCAGATCGCGATTACGGACCTGATCCGGCATTCGAGGCCGTGCTCTTCGAGGAAGCGCCGGATCAGCGTGAAATTGTGACCGGTGCAGATATCGTCGGGCAGGGCGGCCTGGTGCGGCATCTCGCGGTCGATGATCGTAGGCGCCGGGATGCCGCGGCTTCGCGTGACCATCAATGCTGCTGGCGGCGCGCCTTCATTCGGGCGGCTTCCGTCAGATCGATCTCGGCTTGGTCGCAGATCGCCTCCGCGAGCGACAGCTGCAACTCCAAGTCTTCTGGGTAGCACGCCGCGACCCAGCATGCCATCAGTTCCGCAATGGCCTTTTTCTGGCTGACATCGGACAGGCCGCGCAACTGCTTGCCCATCTTGCGTGACGCGAGATGGATGGCGGGCAACTCGCGCTTGATGATAGCGAAGATTTCGGGTTGGTCGGCTTCGGTGGCACGTAGGGGCTTCATTGGAAATTCCTCCATTTCGCCTACAGTGAACGAAAAGAGAACATTGAATCAAGAGACCTCTTGACGTCACAGGAATATGTTCCTCATTTCAGCATATGCCGGAACAACCAGAGAAGTGGCCGCGAGGTGCGGTCTGGACGCTGACGCATGCCCATGATGCGGGGCAAGCGTGCGGCATCCGCTGCGGTAAGTGCAATCTCAAGCGCTTCTACAAGCCGCTAGAGCTGCGCGAGGTCATCGGCAATGTCACGATCGATGAGGTTCGGGAAAAGGTACGGTGCCAGCAATGCGGCAGCCGCGAATGGATGGACGCCGAGCTGTTCCATCCGACCGGAGAGCAGGCGCACACGATCCGGTATAGGCGCCTAGTCCAAATCCGCTGGGAGAAGCGTGTGATCTGGCGAGATGAATAGACCCGCTAGAAGGCAAGCACCGTCAAGTTGTGGAATTCTTCAAAGCGGCCAGGGAAATTGCGTGCCAGATACCGCACCACCTTGGAATTATCCATCAGCCGGCCGAAATACCGGCTCGCGGTGATGAGTTCCAGGCTCAACGGGCCGCGCCGGTCGAGCGCGTTTAAGAATGCGCGGTTAATCTCGGCCAATTCGGACACCATTTCTGCCCTCCGGTCCTTGGAAAGGCTGGCGAGCTCAGGTTGCGGATGGATATCTTTAACCAGGAACGACGGTGGCGTGAGAGCGACGAGCATCTTCACGTAGTTGACGCTGACCGGCCCCCTGGCAATCATCAAGCGAGCAATCTCTATTTGCCTGACCGGAAGCACCACCCGCAGCAATGCGAAAAGCCCTGCCGGCCCGGTGCAATCCCTCAGCAGACTTAGGACTTCTGGGCAAATCTCGCCGGCTGAAATCGGATTGGCCTCCCCGGAGATAGGTTGCGATGAGGTCCGCGCAGGTGGAAAGCCGCTGATTCTCAGCCCCAATGTATTCGGCATTGTTGCAAGGCCTTCGGATGCCAACAGCGCACGGAATCGCCGGTCGCCCGTTATCAGGCGAACCGTCACGACGATCCTGTCCAAACGGTGCTCCAGTTCCTCCACCTCTGCGATGAAGGCACGCTTGCGTGTGCGCTCCGCGTCGTAAATCTTCAGAAACTCGGGAGTGGAACGGCGCATCTTCGGGCGCATCTGATCGGAGGCCAACGCCCCCGCATGCCGGCGGTCGTTGTTGAGGAGAAGCTGGTAGGCAACTTCTCGTTTCAGCCGCTTTGGCGTCATATTGCCATCTCGACGGCCGCTCGCTCCGCCAACACAACCAGCGGCGTGAGCGTAGGGAAGACAAATGAATCCAGACGCGCCCCGTTATGGGCGTGCAGATCAGGTTTGCCGGCGATCTCACCCACGGGAGCAATCAAATAGTCTCGAATGGTCAGGTCGCCGGGACTCATCCGGATCAGGACAAAGATGTCCGACAGCGGCTGCCGATCAGCCTTCGAAAACCAGCGCGGATAACCGAAGTGGGAAACCCTGCAGCGTGCTATTGCTATCGCCACGGTTATCTCCTCGTTGATCCACACGAGGCCCGTCTCCGCCTCATAGGCCGCAACGGCGCCCCGCTTTTCAACTTCGGCCAAGAAATCCTGAATCACCTGCAGTTTCACGGTGTCCAGTCGTCGATTGACGCTGATGTGGCGGTAATTCTTGGGCGCCTGGTATCCGATCAGCTCATAGGCCTTGCCGAGGGATCCAAAACGCCACCAGTATCGTTGGGCCGGCGGGCAATCGGGGTCGTCATCAATGATGAAGGTTGACAGAGCGCCGCGGCGTGCCAACAGCGCCTTTAGGGCGTCCAACATCTCCTGATTGGACTTGTGGCGATGGATGGTCTTGAGCAAAGTCTGAGCTCGCTTGAATAGCTTGCGGTCGACGATCGGCTCGAGGACGTTTTCTACACGGAGCCACTGGTCGGGAGGATTGTGGAACCGATGGCCTTTGAGCTTGGTCGATCCCCTATTCCAGACGCTGTTGCCAATGTAATTCTAGTTAGTCAGTAGCGAGTGCACCGATTCCCTCGTCCATGGGCGCCCCAGGTCCGTCAGCGCGCCGCGCTTGTTGAGCGTTCGGGCGACTTCAAGCTGTGTCTTTCGAGTTCTTACAAAATGCTTGAAAATCCATCGTACCGTCGCGACCTCGTCGGGCGGCCCGTGGATCAGAACGATGCGATCGGATTGCAGGTTCTTGTACTCGTATGACGAAAGGATACCTTTCGGATGCCCATGTTGGTCGACAAGCAGGCGCCGCAGGCCAAATCCCGCTTTGCCGCCCTGCCGAAAACCCATCCGGATTAGCCTCGCCTGGCCGACGAAGACTTTCTGCGACAGCATTCTGCTGTGCTCCGCAGCCATGCTGCGTTTGATCGCCTTGAGCACATCAGATCCGATGCTGCCGTCGTTTGCGAACTGTTCGGCGCAAAATTCGATCCGGACGCCAGCCATCTGGCATCGATACTCATATGCAGCGCTCTCATCGATATTCTGGAAGCGTCCCCATCGGCTCACATCGTACACCACGACGGTCTCGAAATCGGCATTCCCACTCTCGACGTCAGCGAGAAGTTTGCTGAAGCCCAGGGCGGCCTCCGAGATTGAGGCCACTGCGCCCCGCATCCTCGTAGCTGGCAACGATCTCGTAGCCCATGATATCCGCATAGTCGCGGATGGCATCCCTCTGGTTTTCGATCGAGTAGGTCTGGTGCTCGGTCGACATACGAAGATATTGAGCCGCGCGAACCCTGCGCCTCCCCGCGGGAGGGTCGCGGGCCCTTGCAACCTTGTCCATCGCCTTGCACCGTCGTGCTGGTGCTTTAAACTAGCGGTCGATGACCGTGTGGCAAGGGAACGGAATGCGTCAGTACGTCGGGCTGATCCACAAAGAGGACGCCAGTGATTACGGAGTGTCTTTCCCTGACTTCCCCGGTGTTGTTACGGCTGACGCAAGTCTCGCCGAGGCGCGCGAGCTAGCCGAACAGGCGCTTGCTTTCCACGTTGAAGGTCTCATCGATGACGGCGAGGCCCTTCCCGTTCCCACCTCCGTTGCACAAATCGAGGCAGACGCCGGCCGTCGAGATATCACAACCATCATGGTTCCATTGAGGATTCGCTAAAGGTTACTGCCAAGAGAGCCGCCTTTCCCGTTTGGCAACCATGGCGTTCAACTGCCGGGAAACCGTGATTCACTTCGTGAGCCGGCGCGCCGCCGTTCCGCCGCAATGCGACCGCACTTGGCGATTCCGCCCCCGTTTACCAATCCCTGGGGCTTCAGAGGAGTTCTAGTGATGATCATCAAGAAGGCTATTCTGGCGGTGCTGATGACCGCAGCACTCGCCGGCTGCGAGACGCAGACCGAAGGCCAGCAGCGGGCCACTACCGGCGCGCTGATCGGTGGCGCCGGCGGCGCACTGGTCGGTCAGGCGATCGGCGGCAACACCAGGAGCACGGTAATCGGTGCTGCCAGCGGCGCGCTGCTCGGCGCCGTCGTTGGCTCGGCCACCACCCCGCAGCGCCGCGGCGACCAGCTCTGCCGCTATCAGGACCGCTACGGCCGCATCTACACCGCGCCCTGCGACGACCGGTATTACAACGGCAACTATTGATCGTTAGCCACCTTCTCCCCGTTCGCGGGGAGAAGGTCCGGGGTATGAGTGCATTGTCGGTCGCGTGCGCCGCAAAAAGGTTCTTGTGCGACGCAACAATCGATGCGTAGATGGGTTTGGGTGACGCTGGCGGGGTCAGGACGACCGGAGAGCGGAATCTGAGACCCGAGACGAGCCATTTCGACGCGTTGCATGGACTGCGAGGCATCGCTGCCGTTCTTGTGATGCTTGGCCATTTCAGCGAGCTTACGGCGCGGCATCTTGAGCTGGCGCCGTCAGGCTTCCTGGCCGTCGACCTGTTTTTTCTGCTGAGCGGCTTCGTGATTGCCCACGCCTATGACGAGAAGTTCCGGAAAGGGATGTCTTTCTGGGAATTCGCGGAGGCCCGTATCCTCAGGCTTTACCCGTTATATTTCGCCGCAATCGGTGTCGCCATGGTCGGCGTGGGCGCGGTCATCGCAACGCAGGGGCTAAGCTCGTATTCCCGGCTGGATTTGCTTGCGAGCCTCGCGTTTTCCCTTCTTTTCCTTCCCACGCCGCCGTCGCTGTCGGTCGGCCCAGATGTGCTTTTTCCGCTGAACGGTCCGGCATGGTCGCTTTTCTATGAACTGGTCGCCAACGCGGTTTTCGCCGCGCTGGCCCTGAAGCTTGCTCGCCGCTCGCTGGCTGCTATCTTCAGCCTTGGTTTCCTGGCGCTGGCGCTGATGGCCTGGCACGGCGTCATCCTGGGTGGCGGGGCCCATTGGGACGGCACGATCGCGGCTCCCGCCCGGATCGCCTTTTCCTTCTTCCTCGGCGTTTATCTGCGGCGATATGCGACCGGAGACAGCCGGGATGGCAATCTTTACATGCCGATCCTGCTGGCGCTTTGCGCGGGACTGATGATCTTCCGTCCCGCCGGAAATGCGCAATTGTACGACCTTGCGATTATAGTGCTGGTCTGGCCCTGGCTTGTTCTCACGGCTTCCCGCTTGCGGCTCTCGGGCTTCTGGCGCGCGATCGCCCTTTTCTCGGGCAACATCTCCTACGCCATCTATGCGCTTCACACGCCGTTGATCAGGATTGTGAATGTCTTGGACGAATCCATCACTGGAACCCAGTGGGATCAGCACGGCCTGCTATTCGTAGTGGGAACATCCATTCTCGTCATCGCGGTCTCGGCGCTTGCGCATTATGTCTACGACAAGAATGTCCGGACGCTGCTGCGGCATCTGCTTTCATTGCGGCGCGCACGCGAGGGGGTGACGCAGTTCTAGCCGATGCCCTGCCGCGCCGGCGGCGATCGACGATGCGCCGCCGATGCTACTCGGCAGGACTTGGCTTCAGCAGCGGCTTGCGGGCGAACCGGCGCAGAACCGTGCGACCGAGTTGCTGGCCAGGCATTTCGATGACCCTGTAGGTAACGAAGGACAGGACGCAGACCACCGGCAGCACAATCGCCAGCACGATGGCGAAGCGCAGCGGCGGCGCGAGGCCGTCGCCAAATCGGGCAATGATGAATGCCGCGACTGGCTGCAGCACCAGCAGGTGGATCAGATAGATGCTGTAAGACAATTCGCCGAGCACACGGAACACGCCTCCGCCCAATGCGACGGCGATCGTTCGCGCCATGGCACCCGCCGTGCCGGGCAGCATCCGGTAGAGGACAAGGGCAAAGAACCCAAGCACCAACGCTTCGCGTATCAAGAACTTCGAGAGGCCGTAGCCGTCGCCGAAGGGGATGGCCGCAAGCGCCATGGCCAAGGCCAGATGAAGCAGTGGCCGCGGTTGCCTTTGCGCCAGGACGCCCGCCAGAAGCATGCCGCACAGGAAGACCTGGATCTTCAGCGGCAGCAACGACGGCATCGGGAAATGGACCGAGATCGCATTGAGGATCATCACCACGAAGGCGCCGAGAGCCGCCACGACTATCGCGCTCCAGACCCAGTCGAAACGGCGCACCAAAAGCATGAGCGCCGGGAAGACCGCGTAGAACTGCATTTCCAGCCCGAGGCTCCAGTCGGGCAGCGGCGTCCGGTAGGCAAGGTTCGGGGAAAGGCCGAACAGGAATGTCAGGTGGGCGGCGATGTTCTTCAGGCTGCTGTCGAGGAAGCGCTCGGGCGCCTGCGGCACACGGCCCAGGAATGCGTCGATGACCGTCCGCGATTCATAAAGATACGGGCCGAGCGCCAGCGCGAAGAACATCATGACGTAGAACAACGGCGCGATGCGGAAATAACGCCGCGTCCAGAATTTCAGCCAGGTTTCAGGCCTTTGCCAAGGCTCCTTGTCCTGGCGCAACTGATAGTGGAACACCATCAGGAAGCCGGACAGCATGATGAAGAGATCGACGCCCAGCGCAGGGTCGCCAAGCACCGGGAGATGCCAGCCTGTCAGGAGCAGGCAGTGACCAACCAGCACCCACAACGCGGCGGCAGCGCGAAGCCCATCCAGGCATTCGATGCGCGATGAATCGGTAAGGCTATCGTTCATGCTGCACTGCAGCATGGCGAGCGAGCCCAGAATGTCAACCCTCGATGGTCTGTCAGCTGAAATTTGATGCGGTCACGCGCGTCATATCGGCCCACCTAGTCCGGCTTACGGGCTGAGGCTGGATCTGAGCAAGGGGAGGAATACCCGCTGATGGTGTGGGGCTTTGGCCCGAAACTCTGGGTAACAACCTGACCAGTTTCGCGATGTTGCGAATGGCCTATTTGGGGCCGCAAGCCGACCGTCCGCCATTGGGGGAGTTCAGCGACTTGCTGCCATTCGGCAGCCGAAGGTGTGGCCTTAAGTCGCAAACTATCGGCTTCGTATAGCAGGGCCTGGGGCTTCATTGATGCCGCGACCAACACCATATGACGACCCATAGCCTTTCAAAACGAGAAAAGCTCGCCTCGGAGCGGTCGCGCTGCGGCCGTCAGTCCGGTATCGGCTTATGAACTAGGAACCTGAAGACCATCATGCGTGAAAATATCAGACTGACTTCGAGAGACGTCCCCCTCATCCAACTAGGCGTCTATCAGTGCCGCTTCCCGGTAAGCGAAGACCCATCAGTGCCCGGCGGTTATCGTTTTTGTGCTGGGCCAACTTCGGCGGATCGCGTCTACTGTGATCACCACCACAGCATCGTGACTGCCCTCGACCCTCGTCGAGCCCGGCCGGGTCGCCTCTTCGCTCAACGACGCGCCGCGTAGGTCACGTTGGGGGGTGCCGTCCGCGCTTTGGCGTGTGTCGCTTCGTCGTCGAGCATTTCCAGACCTTGGCGCACCTGATGTCGCCTATCGCGAGGGCTGCCTGGTCCGTACGGATTTTCATCTTCGTCCAATCGACGGCGTGAAAAGCCGCCGGGGGAAATGTCCATGTTGGCCGCCGGCCGAAGGTGAAAGTACGGCAACTTCCAGGCTTGGCGAGAATCGGCGGGCGGCGAGATCCAGGCGCAGTGCCGACTGACGCTTCGCGCCGCAATCAGAGCTGGTTCAGCAGGCCACGGGGAAGGTCCAATGACTTCTTAAGCCAGTTGCGTCGCGGGGCTTCCGCGGCTTTCTGAAATGGCAGTGCTGAGCACCCTTCCTGCATTTTCGTCCACGAAGGGCTATTAAGCACCATGTCGCAACGCGCGAGGTGACCTTGCCCCGCCACGGCCAAACAAGCGAAACTTCCCGCGGGAAACATCTGACCGTCACCTCGACAGGACGAGGCTGAGGCAGCCCTCGGTATCCGGGTAGCGCCGCCAGGACAGTAATCGGCGATCCTGTTCCAGGAAAAAACGTTCTGGTCGTTTTCGCAACGAGCGAGATAGCTATTGGGGCCTGTCGCCAGACAGGAGTACTGGCCCAACTCGAACTCACCATTCGGGGCGAGACACTTCGCGTCCGCCGAGCTTGCCATAGCGACCCCGGCGAATACCGCGGCAGAAACGAACAATCTGACGTTCCGTTGCTTCAAATGCATCCTCCAATCGGACTGATCGCATTTCTGGATTGCGGCATAATTCTGTTCTGGCCTTCAATTCAATAAGCGACGATGCATGGCAGGCGGTCATCGACCAGATCGATAGCCACGTCAAAGCGCGACCGACTAGAGCGTCCATTGCGGCGGGTCACTTCGGGGCCGAGAACGGACCGTCTAATATCGGCAGCACATCGCCGAAGCTGCCGTGGCAGCAGTCACTGGGACCAGTAGTAAGCGATTGATGCGCCGATCACCGCGCCGGCGACGAATCCACCCACCAAGTCTGCCGTGCGGACCGTTGGTGATCACCGCGCTATGCAGCAACACCATGGCCTGGGATATCACCTAAGGTTTGCCTGTGCGTTCTATGTCGAGGGAAGTGCCAGCCGATTGGCCTGCAACGATACGGCGGAAGAACCACAGAATGACTGGGCAGACCAGGAGCATGACGGCGCCGAAGTCGAGCGCGGCGCTTGCGGAACCGAACGACGTGGAAAGCTTTCCGCCGATCGCGGAACCAACCGGGCTTCCAGCATAGAAAACCGTATAGAATATCCCCATTCCGACCGCCCGTGTCTTCGGCTCGAGCACACGCGCAGGAAGGCTCATTATCGCCCCGGCAGGCAAGCCGCAAACGGCCCCGACGGCAATGACGACGGGAAGCACCTGGTCGCTTCGCGACAGAAGAACCGTCAACAGCGCAAAGCCAATGCAACCTGCGACAACGATAGCTTCGCCGCGCTTGGTCAGATCAGCGAGGAAGCCCCCGACGGGAACCGAAATTGCCGTGAGCCAGAGGACGATGCTGATCGTTGGTCCAGCTGCAGCCATGGACCAACCTTGCTCGACGAGCATCGTTGGGCCGAAACTGAAGATCATCACCAAACCGAGATTGTAGAGACACCAGATCGAGCTAGCGGCAATCACCGCACAGACCGTTTCCGAGGTCACACTTCCTCGTTCGCCTTCAACGGAGGCGGCCGCCTCCGGCTCGTGGTAGAAAAAGGCCATGAGGACAAGGCCGATCAAAATCCATCCTGCGACAGCAAGGTTGACGAGATGAAGGCCGAACCTCGTTGCGATCCATGGCAGGAGCATGAGCGAGATTGCGATGCCCACCGGCCACGAGTTAACGAAAATGGCCATCGCTGTTGCAATTTCGCGGCCGGTGAACCAGTCGGCGACCATCTTGGTCATCAGGACGCTCAGGAGAATGCCGCCAGCGCCGGCGATCAGTCGGCCTGCGATTTGCACGCTCCATGACGCCGACGAGGCCATCAGCAATTCGCCTGCCAGCATCGCCAGGAGTCCCGCAAGAACCATCGCCTTGTCGCCATAGCGGCGTCCGATGGTACCACCGGGGAAGGCGAGCAGGACGCCCGGAGCAAAATAGACCCCGATAAGGACGCCGATGTCGGCCAGGCTCGCACCGAGGCTTTGGCTAAGCTGCGGCGCTACGGCCCCTACGCTGCCAAACTGGAACGCGAAGGCGGCACGAGCGACAAACAAGACAGCAAGAATGGTCCAGCGGCGCGGCACTTGAATCCTCCCTAGGACTGACGATCGGCGCATGGTTTTCACCAAATGCGTCGCGGGCTCAGTCCCGTCCACCATTGTTCAACGCTTGCAGATCATGTCGGCCAACGGCCCAGGCCAGCGCCTCTTCGAGTCTGTCGTCACCCCAAAACGTTTCGCCATCCACGACGAAGGCCGGGGAACCGAAAATGCCATAGCTGCGGGCCGCATCGGTTTCAGCCTTGAGCCGCTCGTGGGCACGGGCGCCGTCGGCCTTGGCAATCACATCATCGACATCCTGACCGAGGGGGGCCAGCACATGGCCCAAATGGGCGCGGCTACCCAGTTCCATGCCTTCCAGATACCATGCCGAGAAGCTTGCGATGGTATAGGCCTCGCACCAGCCCTCTTCGGCCGCTACCATGGCGATCCGGTTGGCCAGAAGGTCCGGATCGGTCGGCCAGATGGGCGCCTTGACATAAGGCACGCCGTGCGTCGCCGCGCGCCGCTCCACATCGCGCCACATGTACTTCACCTTTGCCGCCTGAGTGCGGAGGGCAATGTTGTTCTCGGCCATCACGGTTCGGACATTGAAGGGGCGCCATCGAACGGCAACACCCGACTGTTTCGCCATCGCGGCAATGCGCATCACCGACAGATATGCGTAGCCGCTCCCGAAGAAATAGAAGAAGTCGATCTGCTTCATTCCCACCGCCTCCACGGCCGCAGCCGATTCGACACGAACCAATGCCTCAGTCGGTGCTGTTAAGGCTGCACACGCGTATGAGCCATGACCCGTCGGGCTGCCGCTCGAACACGTCGACTGATGTACCGTTGCCGACTTCTAGCCCCTCGGTGTACGTGGCCAGGCACCAAGCCAAGTCACCAGATTTGCCCGCGTGCATCACTGTCATCTTCTTGTCGGTCGCCTCGCTGTGCCCGTTCGTCCAGGTTGCGTGGAGGGCTTCGATCGCGTCGCGGCCCCGAGCAGGAGGCGCATAAGGCGAATGTAATTCGGCATCGGCCGTAAACATCGCGCCGCATGTTTTGGCGTCGCCGGCCCGATAGGCGGCCACGTAGGCATTCCAGAAAATCTGCAGTTCCTCGTGGATCGACACCGCCGGCCCCTCCAGGGGTGAGATTGCTATATTAGCAATTTCTCAGACATGCGACAATTCTCCCATGCGGGGTCGGCCGCCGGCCATCTTCCCATCTAACCGTCATCGCGGTGGCCCCATGGTGGGGGTGTCAGTCTCCCTTCTGGCAGTTTGCGACCTCACACCGCGCACATGTGTCCGCTTACGGGATATCGCAAAGGCGGGCTCTACGTCTGAGTTAAGGCGCAAAGCAGCCGTTGAAGTGGCCCCGGCAAATGATCAGGCCATCGTCCATGAGATCGATTCACGTATCAAAGGGTGTTCCCGCAGGCCCTTTGCTTGGTGGTTCATGAGGTTACACTGGCCTCATGACCTTCAAACTGACATTCCTTGGCACCTCGGCGAGCGTGCCCTCGGCCGAACGCAATCATCCAAGTCTCCTCATTGAATCCGGAGGCCAGCGGATCTTGGTTGATTGCGGCGAAGGTACTCAGCGACAGCTGCTGCGTGCCCGAGCCGGCTTCAGGCGGCTCGACCGTCTGCTTCTCACGCATGCGCACTTCGATCACGTGCTCGGGATTCCGGGGCTGTTCTCGACACTTCGGCTCAGGCAGAGCGAAGAACTCGTGTCCGTTCACGGAAGCCGGGAAACCCTCGACGTCGTTGCCCGCATGCTCGCGGGTCTATGGGGCGAAGGTCGGTCGCCGATCTCTTTGGATCTCGTGCCGCTGACGCCGGGTTTGGTCGTCGACGCAGATGAGTTCAGGATCGACTGCTTCCAAGTCCGACATCGCGATACCGATAGCTACGGGTTCGTATTCGAGACGCCGCCGCGTCGACACCTTCGCCCGGACCGTTTGGCGGCGCTGGGTGTGCCGGATGGTCCAATCAGAAAGGAACTGGCGGAGGGCCGCTCCATCATCCTCTGCGATGGCAAGGCGGTTGCACCTGAAGAAGTTCTTGGGCAGCCCGAAGGCGCCAAGAAGCTCGTCATTATCGGCGATACCGAGACCACCGATGGTTTGAGAGAACAGGTACGCGGCGCCGATTTGCTGGTCATCGAAGCCACGTTCCTTCAACGAGATTCAGGCATGGCCCGCGAGTACGGCCATCTCACAGCGGCGGAAGCCGCATCGGTGGCGGCGAACAACCATGTGAAGCAACTCGTTCTCACCCACATCTCCGGCCGCTATTCTGATGAGGAAATCCTAGCCGAGGCCATGCAGACGTTTGCGAACTCCGCGGTCGCAACGGATTTCACAATCCTTACGGTCTAGGGGCGCGTATTCATAAATTCAGAATGTCCGCTTTTGAAAGGTAAAGTGGACTCGCGCCCCCGGGTACGGGGCCTAGATCGATCGTATCTGATCCCAAAGCACTTTGGGTTCCCATAGCTCGAACGATGACATTCAGGATCGGCATCATTTCGGACACACACGGCTTGTTGAGGCCCGAGGCAGAGCGTCGCCTAGCCGGTGTCGATCATATCATTCACGGCGGAGATATAGGCAGGCCAGAGATCATCGCCGCGCTTCGAAGGATTGCGCCGGTCACCGCCATCAGAGGAAACGTGGACACCGGAACCTGGGCCGCGCAGTACGCTGAGACTGAGCTCGTGCGGCTTGCGGGGCGAACGGTCTATGTGCTTCACGACTTGAAGACGCTGCAGATCTCGCCGGCCGCGCTTGGCATCGACATGGTAATCTCGGGCCACTCTCACATTCCAAAGATCGAGACTGTCGATGGGGTGCTCTACTTAAATCCCGGCAGCGCCGGCCGGCGGCGCTTCAAGCTGCCGATCACGTTGGCGACGGTCGATGTCACGCCTAGCCACATGCAACCAGTCATTCACGAACTCGGCGACGCTTGATGCGTCGCACGCACCCTGAGGCGAATTGGACGCCAAGAAATGTCTGGAATGGGCTGAAAGCTGAACATGTGCTTTCGGGATATTTGGACCAAATTGCCAACCTTTCCATCGAAGGAACCGCACTGGGGATGTTGCGATCGTCCCGGCCGGCGCTGCGGCACTCGCGGCAATAGATGATTTTCAGATGATCTAATTGCAGGCAAGGCTGATCGGGACCGAACCCGCCTGGCCAGCGCGGCGACGTCACGCACCGCCCTGCGCTCGCAGGGGAGGCAACAATAAACCGATAGGCCTGTGCCAGCCGCAAGCTTGCCGCCGAACGCGCCTCCGAAAACGGGTATTCCTTGCCAATGGCGATCTCCTAGGAGGTCGCCCATCCTGATATTTGTCTTGGCGCTGGGTTTGGCAAGAGCCCGCCCGAAGGGATTAGAACGGGCTCCAGGCCTCCCAACATGACGCGAACTACTTCGCGTCCGGCATTTGGTCCAAACCGGAGCCGTGCTCGAATGTTCCATTAGAAAGATGCCGATGCTCGATGAGGGTCGACGCTGACCGCAGATCGGGCCGTCGGCCGCACGCTTGCCCGTGCCGCAGCTTTCCCTGCCGCGAGCATGCGGTCCGACAATTCGGTCCCTTCCACGGCGCGGGCCAAGTGAAGAGCGCCAATGTGGTCGAAAAGACGCCCAGCGCAACGGCCTCCGGATCGTCGGTCGGCGGCAATGCATTAAACGCGCTCGGCGTTGGGATCGACAAGCCTCTGCATATCGCTTGCTTTCTCGTGCGTTTTGACCGCGGAACAACCCGCCCCATGGGCAGGCCTACGATGACGCCTGGGTCACGCCACCAGTGGCGGCTCGTCAGTCAGACTTCCGGCAAGATGGAGCTCCCTGAACTTGGCGATTGGGGCTGACGATATGCCGAACAGATCCCAGCGCTCGAATCTCAGCCGTCCTTTCGACCGGCGACCACAACCACAGCCCCCATCGGCAAGACGCACGACAGCCATGCGTGTCGGGTAATCGAATCCTTTGAACGAGACGATCCCGCCATCCGCAATCCACAAGTTCGATCCTAGCGGTTCCAGCATGTCGCTAAGTCCAATAAGGCGCTAGCAGCGCGGTTCACCTGGCTAGGTACTGCCACGACCGCCATGCGTAGCACTTTGGAGTTAGGCCCGAACCGCAAAAGGAGCTTTCCAACTGAGCTACACCTCAATTGCGGTGGTGTCTCAGTTTCGAATTGACGGGCCTCCGAGGCGGTCATTCAGCTAAGACCTGAAACGTGCTATGATTCGGCACATGGGCAAAAAGGCGAAGCGAAAGCAAAAGCAAGCAGTTGAAGCCCTTTTAGATGGCGAACGGGAGCGAGAGGCTGACTTCTACGCTCGTAAGGTCGGCATCACCCGAGACGAAGCTCTCAGGATCATTAATGAAGCTCACAAGCCGAAGCTCTCGATAGTTCCGAAAGACAAGGGCAAATAGCTCTTTTAGGCGGCCTTCTTTTTGTAAGGCCCGCCACTGCCGGGTTTTGGCGCAACGGTGTCCATCTTCTCGCATAGACACGCCAGCGGGCCTTGGCCGTCGTCATTTCCAGCGTCTTGGCCTGCTGCCAGTTTCGTGGACACCTGGATAAGGTGTTTGACGGAACTGGAGAGTGGGAATGCAAAGAAGGACGTTCAGCCGCGAGTTCAAGCTTGAGGCGGTGAGATTGATCAAAGATCGGGGCGTGGCGGTGGCCCAAAGCTCGGCCTTCTGCGCTGACGTAAACCAGATCCGTAACGTCACCATGCAACACCTCCTCATCCTCTCACATTAGGAGTATTGCGGCGACCCTTGAACCCACCGGCGCAAAACTGCCGTTCGGCAGACGACAAACGGAATATGGGTGGGTGGCCGGATCGGCTTCTTGAATCGACTTTGGCGAACTGCCTCGTAACATATTGATAAATAACGATTATATTAGTCGCAGAGGGTGTGAGATTGCAAAAGAAAATCAATGGTTTAGCGGATGGTTAGCCAACCCATATCCTTCGTATGATCTCGTATGGTCTGGCGAACCTAAAGAACGGGAGGGCGACTAAAAAGGTATGGATGAATGCGTATTGCGCGGCCGCTTTGGGGCCGGAAGCAGAGGGTCCGGTTCTGAAACGAACTGGCCAGAAAAGTGCCATTCCGTTGGCAACCCCATCCAGGACACAACGACGTTGCTGGCCGTAACCCGAAAGCTGACACTCGACTGCGGCGCCGCCTTGGCCGTTTTTTGCGTCAGGAGTTGACTTTCATGTCGCAACAGAACGTTCCTGATAGGACGCCCCTACCGGAAATCCGCGGCAGTCAAGGTGTAGGAACTGCGGCGGTCCCGGGAGTAGGCTTTGCCGGCAACCTTGTGGATGGATGATCGCAAGGTGTCGAAGGCTGACAGGTATTTTGTTTCCGACGCCGCTGTCCCGGCCAGAGCGCTGTCGGATTTTGCCAGCGCCTCGATCTCGACGAAGAAGCGCACTTCGAACATGCCGTCATGGCCAGTGAAGCGGACGGCGTTGCGGGTTTCGTCAAAGCTGCGGCTGGGGTTGGGAAACGAGAGCGTCATGACTAGCCCGCTGCTGTCTCGTGCGGGACAATTGGCGGCGCGGCAACCCGCGCCCTGCGGCGCTCGGTATTGCCCCGGTTGAGGGACAACATGCTGCGCGTCGCATCCGAACGGTTGAGTCCGGTCATAGCAACGCCGTCCTCATGCGCCGGAATACCGGTGAAGACGCGATAGACGGTCCAGGAACGATCCGCTTCGACGCGGCGGCCATATTGACGGTTTGTGAAGTCGCGTCCCGGCGCGCCACCCTCGTTTTCCCAGATCCGAGGCGCGGCGGCATTGCGCTGCCGATCGGTTTCGGTGTTGCGGGCATTCATGATGCTGGCCTTTCCACATTGACCGCTTGCGTGGCGAGAGCGCCCGAATAGAGTGCTGCGCCATTCGCGTCGGCGATCGTCATGGCGTCTGGCCGTGGGGGCATGTTCAGGGTCTTGGCCAGAAACCTGGCGATTTCGATCGCATCGTCGAGGTCGACCGCTTCCACGGTCTCGCGGCCGATCAGGGTATGCGCATCGTCCGCTTCCCTTGTGCGATAGAATTCGATCAGGATCTTCATCGCCCGTCCCGCCGCGTCAGTTCTTGCCCCTGCCCTGCCGCGCGGCGAACTGATGTTGGCGGCAAGCCTGGTCTGGGTGCCGAACACGCTTTCAGCTTTGGGCAGGACCTTTTCCTGCTTCGGCTTCCTGATTTCCCGGCTGGAGCGTTTCTGTCCCTTTGGCATGTGCGAACGTCCTTTCGATGAGTGTCATGGCGTCACCGGGCGACCTGTCGACCGATTCGAGACTGTCCTGCGTCGCCACCCGTTCATGACGTTCGCCGTCGCTGCGGATGCGGTATTGCAGCGAATCTCCCCTCGGCGGGAGCGTGGCCGTGATGCGGTAGATTTCCGCGGTCGTTGAGAACGTGCCAAAGCCGCCCTTCAGCCGGACAGCCTGTTCTACGGCAAACAGATGCGTTGCAGCTTCGCGGCGGATCGGGCGTGTGTTGCGTTGCATCAAGGTGGTGGTTCTCGTCATTGTCTCTGGTCCTGCTCCAGTGCGGCTTCAAGCGATGCCGGATCGATCGGCACCATCTGCTGCGTGGCTCCGCCGGCGGAGATCGCCGGCAGGTGAATGAAGGTGGCCACGCGGCGCCATGCGATCAGCGAAGCCCCTTCGAGGGCTTCCTCGTCTTGATCGACGCGATACTCTCCAGGTGGTTGCGGCGTATCGAGGCCGGGCAGCGAAAACGCCGCCCTGAAGCGAACGATTGAGGGTATGGTGCGGCTGGTCATCAATTGCGGCTTTCCGCGGAAACGCACGGCGCCTTTCCGTATCATTCCCACTCGAACCGCCGGAACGATGCCCGACGCTGCCAGTACATCCGTGGTCAGCGTCGGTTTCATTCCAGGGTTCGAACGGGACGAAATGTGCGCCGGACCGGCGCATGCACTCGTTTTCGAGAATTGGTGGTGAATGGCGGGGCTCTGACACAAAGCCAACTCGACCAAATCAACGAACTTTACATATGCGCCTCAATTGAGTTGCAAACAAGGTCGCGACACTTTTTATTTGAGCTTTGAAATAACAAATCGGCATCCGTGAAATTCAAGGTGGCAGAAAGTTTTCCGCCAACGCCAATGAATTTCTGCGCGGCTCGAAATTATTTCATTCGATTGTTTGGGCATCCACGAGAATTAATTCTGGCACTCCTATCTATCGAGTGCCAACGCGCCTATACAGGAGCAGCGGCCGCCCATGCCGGCCCCAGAAAGAAGTTCCCCCATGAAATTCCGGCCACTCCACGACCGCGTCGTCGTCCGGCGCGCCAAAGGCGACACCAAATCCAGAAGTGGCATCATCATTCCCGACAATGCCAGGGAGAAACCTCAGGAAGGCGAAGTGATCGCCGTCGGCCCGGGCGCACGCGACGAAAGCGGCGCCTTGATCGTGCCCGATGCAAAAGCCGGTGACTTCATCCTGTTCGGCAAATGGTCGGGTACCGAGGTCAAGATCGACTGCGAGGACCTTCTGATCATGAAGGAAGCCGACATCGTGGGGATCATCGACAAGAGCGAGACCGGCATTGTCGACAAGACAGTGGCCGTCAAGAACGCCGCCTGACCGGGCACGCTTCACGGCTCACTCCAATTTTTGAATGGGATGATCAATCATGTCTGCCAAGGAAATCAAATTCTCCACTGATGCCCGCGACCGCATGCTGCGCGGCGTCGAGCTCCTCAACAACGCAGTCAAGGTGACGCTCGGCCCCAAGGGCCGCAACGTCATCATCGACAAGGCTTACGGTGCGCCGCGCATCACCAAGGACGGTGTGACGGTGGCCAAGGAAATCGAGCTTACCGACAAGTTCGAGAACATGGGCGCGCAGATGGTGCGCGAAGTGGCTTCGAAGACCAATGACCTTGCCGGTGATGGCACCACCACCGCCACGGTGCTGGCCGCTTCGATCCTGCGCGAAGGCGCCAAGCTCGTCGCCGCCGGCATGAACCCGATGGACCTCAAGCGCGGCATCGACCAGGCGGTTGCGGCTGTGGTCAAGGAGATCCAGGCTCGGGCCAAGAAGGTCAAGTCCTCGGCCGAGATCGCGCAGGTCGGCACCATCGCCGCCAATGGTGATGCCAGCGTCGGCGCCATGATCGCCAAGGCGATGGACAAGGTCGGCAATGACGGCGTCATCACCGTCGAGGAAGCCAAGACCGCCGACACCGAACTCGACGTCGTCGAGGGCATGCAGTTCGACCGCGGCTATCTCAGCCCGTATTTCGTCACCAATGCCGACAAGATGCGCGTCGAACTGGAAGAGCCCTATGTGCTTATCCACGAGAAGAAGCTCGGCAATCTGCAGGCGATGTTGCCGATCCTCGAAGCGGTGGTGCAGGGCGGCAGGCCGCTGCTAATCATCTCCGAGGACGTCGAAGGCGAGGCGCTCGCCACGCTGGTCGTCAACAAGCTGCGCGGTGGTCTCAAGGTCGCGGCTGTCAAGGCGCCGGGCTTCGGCGATCGCCGCAAGGCGATGCTGGAAGACATCGCCGTGCTCACCGCCGGCCAGATGATCTCGGAGGATCTCGGCATCAAGCTCGAAAACGTCACGCTAGAAATGCTCGGCCGCGCCAAGCGCGTGCTGATCGAGAAGGACACCACCACGATTGTTGATGGCGCCGGCACCAAGGCGACGATCCAGGCGCGCATCGGCCAGATCAGGGGACAGATCGAGGAAACCACCTCCGACTATGACAAGGAAAAGCTGCAGGAACGGCTGGCGAAGCTCGCCGGCGGCGTTGCGGTGATCCGCGTCGGCGGCGCCACCGAGTCGGAAGTCAAGGAAAAGAAAGACCGCATCGACGACGCGCTGAACGCCACGCGCGCTGCTGTCGAGGAAGGCATTGTTCCGGGCGGCGGCGTGGCGCTGCTGCGCGCCAGGTCTGCGCTCAAGGGCCTGACCGGCGCCAATGCCGATGTGACCGCCGGCATTTCGATCGTGCTCAGGGCGCTTGAGGCGCCGATCCGACAGATCGCCGAGAATTCCGGCGTCGAAGGTTCGATCGTCGTCGGCAAGCTTACCGACAGCAAGGATCACAATCAGGGGTTTGACGCCCAGAACGAGGGCTATGTCGACATGATCAAGGCCGGCATCGTCGACCCGGCCAAGGTGGTGCGCACTGCACTGCAGGATGCCGGCTCGATCGCCGCGCTCTTGATCACGGCCGAGGCCATGATCACCGACATTCCTGCCAAGGATGCCGCGCCTTCACCTGGCGGCGGCGGCATGGGCGGAATGGCATACTGAGACCCTGGCGCCAGGATAAGCCCGTGCGTGAACCGACGCTGTTTCCGGTGTTCGGCAGGCTTGGGGTCAAGTCGCCGGCCGCCGTCGCAGCGAGCCCGGCCATATCCAGGAGCTTGAAGAATGTGGTGGCCGACATGCGGGAGAGCCTTTCATCGCACGGGGGCTTGGCTTTGAAGCTCGGCGTGGTGCTGTGGACAGCCCTTGTCCTGGCGGCGGTGTTTTTCATTCTGCAGGCCTGAACCGGTCGACATCGCGGCGGCCCGATAATCCACAGTTTGCAACACTTTAGCTTAACCGACGTTCCATCTAAACGCTGGCAGCTAGAGACAAACCTATGAGCCCAAAACGGACGTCCCACGTAAAGACTGATCGGCCGGCCGCGGTGACGGGAGGCGCTACGCCGGATTGGAAGGAATTGGCCGCAACGGCCTTTCAGCGGACCAGAATGCCCATGGTGGTGGCGGACGCCACCGCGGACGACTACCCGATTGTTCTGGCGAACCCGGCCTTCCTCAGTCTGACCGGATATAAGGCAGACGACGTGTTAGGCCGTAACTGCCGTTTCTTGCAGGGCAAGGCAACCTCCCCGGCCGCGGTGGCGGAAATTCGGTCCGCACTACGAGAACAGCGCGAGGTCAGCGTCGAATTGCTCAACTACCGGAAGGATGGAACACCGTTCTGGAACCGGCTTCATATCAGTCCGGTCTATGACGACGACGAGCGCGTCGCCTATTATTTCGGGTCGCAGATCGACAGCACGGAATATCGCCGAATTCAATCTCTCGAAGCGTCAGAGCACCGGCTCCTGCTCGAAGTAGATCATCGCGCCAACAACGTTCTTGCGCTGGTCGACAGCATCGTCCGCCTCACGAAATCCGACAATTCCGCTCTCTATGCCGCTTCGGTTCAGGATCGGATCCAGTCCCTGGCTCGGGCCCATGCCCTGCTCGCGCGACGGGGTTGGCAAAACGTCCCGCTGCGCGAGGCGATACAAACTCAACTCGAGCCTTACGGCGCCTCGCGAGCCGTGCTGGAAGGCCC